>VXRD01000126.1 GCA_009838845.1 Gemmatimonadota bacterium
CGCGGATGGCCGTGGAACGCAACCGCATATCCTCCTACAATCATATAGCGTACATTATTTTTTTCTAAAAACCCTAATAGTTCTTCGAAGTCGGGCTGGGTAGTCATATAGAAATTTCCCGGATTGGATTCGCAATTTTTCTACAAGGTCAAGGCGTTCTTCGGACGTAGAGGCCTGATTTTCTTCTTTTTTTTTGTCGTGTATATTTTTTACTGTGATTTTCATGGCGTGTTTCTCCGTTTTTTTGTAATCAAATATAGGGACGATTTTGTCTAAAAGCCATTTCATTATTCGCACGCTAATTCTGGTCCCGATTTTTGCGGGATGTCAGCAGAGCGAACAGGTGACGGTTTCGGGTGCGGTTGCAAAGCCGGGTACTTATGTATATCAGCCCGACAAATCGGCGAATAGTTATCTCGAAGGTGCCGGTGGCCTGACGGAAGAAGCGCTTCTCGATAGTGCATATCTGGTTCGAGGTTTGGTTGACTCTTCTGGCAAAGAGATAATCAAAAGTGTGACGATTCCCCTGTCGGAGCATCCAGAAGTTTTGCCCGGTGATGAGATTAAAGTGCCAACTCGTGTTTATGACGTGCGATTGGATACGGTTCGCGTTTTGCGCGATGTACGATTGGTGCACGAGAATCGGATTCTCAAAATTCCCACGGGTGCCCTGGTGTCTGGGTGGACAGAGCGCGGCGTGCTGGTCGCGTTGTTACTTGGTCGCGGAAAAGTTTACGAGATGGTTGATACCGCAAAGGCTGTGTGGGCTTTTCATTACTTATACGTTCATTTGCACCCCGATGAATACAGTCGCCTGAAGGGTTTTTCGGGAAATGTGATTGATAGTTTGGAGGCTCTGGAAGATGCACACGCCATCCATACACGCACCAGAACGCAGTTGGATTATGTGCGTCCTGAAGGGTTACAACTTCCGGACACGGGTTATTGGCGTGTGTTGCTGGGGATTTTGCTAACGCCCAGGAGTGCATCCTTTCCGGGTAGTGGATTGCGCCGGCGTCGCTTTGAGGATGGGCGTGTGTGGACGACTTTTCCCAATGGGCGACAGCGCTGGCAGTATCCCGATGGGCGGGTGGAGGTGATATTGCCCGGGGGCGTGAAGAAAGAAACCCGATTTCCCGATGGACGGGTTGTATCTGGCTATGAACAGCAGGTGTCTCGTTTGACAGATGAGTCTGCGGTTCGCAATGGTGTAGCTGGCCGCGCGATGGAGCAACGCACTTCGGAAAGGGTGACGAAGATTTCGGCAGAGGTAATACCCGATGGCACTATAGTAACCCGCAAAAAAGAGGAAAATGAGCCTGCCATTCAGCCCGATGGGTATAGGATTGTGAAAGGGGAGGATGGTTCAAGTCGGGAGACATTTCCCGATGGGCGAGAGATCGAGCGTAATCGCTTTGGACAAAAGATCACCTCGTGGCCCGATGGTCGAAAAGAAGTGCGGATGCCAGTAGCATACAGTTATCCCAGTCCGTTGCGAACAGATCTCGCGGTGGTCAATTCGCTTCCAGACTCGGTTGCCGCAGGTGAAGAACTGACGGTTTCAGGACAGCTACACAGCGAGGTGGAAGATATATCTATCGCGGCCTTTCTCGCGCCCGATGGCAGTGTGATCAAAGGGGCTGTGCGAAGGCAGGGGCGGCGGTTTCAGGCGCGGTTTCGGTTTGGGGAGGTGGGACATTGTCGCGTACAGGTTCAGGTTGTCCTGCCCAAGGCACGCACCTTTACGGTTTCTCATCAGGCGGTGGTTGTTGGCAATCCCGAGAAGTTAGAAGACGAGGTTTTGACAATAGTCCCTTATCCGGGCGATGAGGCGGCTGAACAATTTTTGATTGATGAAATTAATGCGGCGCGAAGGCGGATCGGTCGTCAGGCTGTACTTCCACATCCCAATTTGATGCATGTGGCGCGCATCCGCCTCGAGGAAATGCTGGCTTTGGGTGAGGTATCCCACTTTTCTTTATCGGGATTGGATGTGATGTGGCATGTAACCACCCGACGCTTGCCTTTTTCTCAGGTGAGCGAAAATGTGGCAAACGGATATTTTGTCGAAACGATGCAGGCAAGTTGGATGTTAAGTGCGAGCCATCGTTCAAATATATTGGCGAGACACTGGACACATGTGGGGGTAGCTGTGGCAAAAGATAGGGGTATGGTATGGGGCGTTCAGGTGTTTGCACGGCAATAAAAGCGAGGTTTGGTGTGAATAAAAAACAGGCCGATGTGCCCGATTTACTCCAGATTGAAGGCGGGTTAAATTCAGGCGTGTCGCGGAAGGTGTCGCAACAAACCGGCGTTCCCGAAGCGCAGGTCTATGGCGTGGGTAGTTTTTTTGATTTGTTGACGGATACGGACAAAAAAGTGCGGGTATGTACGGGTTTGTCGTGTCGCATGGCGGGTGCAGATCAGGTGTTGCAGGCGATGGTAGATGCGGGTCTGCCCGCGATGGGGTGTTCGTGTCTGGCAGCTTGTGATCGTCCGCCTGCGGTGTTGCGAGACCGCGATGTGTTGCCCGCTGTATCGGTCGAGGATGTGGTGCGGGCAGATGGCGATTGGACGCGGCTCCTGCCAGAGATAGTGTCCAGTGGCAACTTGGGACATGTGGGACCAGAGGTGGATGATCCAGATACTATGGCGATCAATTTGTTGGGGCAGGCCGATTGGTCGGGCAAAGCGTTTGCTAAGGCCGCGAAGATGCGTCCCGAAGAAATTATCGAAAAAATAGAGATGTCGGGGTTGCAGGGGCGCGGTGGCGCGGGTTTTTCCGCGTCTTTTAAGTGGAATGCTGTGTGTTCAGAAAAAGAGACCACGCGTTATGTGGTTTTAAATGGCGATGAGAGCGAGCCAGGTACATTTAAAGACCGCGAGATTTTGATGCGTCGTCCCGATCTGGTTGTTGAAGGATTGGCGATTGCGGCTTATAAAATCGGGGCGAGAGATGTTTATTTGTACTTGCGGGGCGAGTTCGCATTTCCAAAGGCTGTGATGACAAAAGCAATTGCAGAGTTTGAATCACATAATATATTTCCCGATATCCGTTTTCACATGCACTCGGGGCAGGGTGCGTATATTTGCGGCGAAGAGACGGCACTTTTAGAGGCATTGGAAGGCAAGCGCGGAATGCCGCGTTTGCGCCCACCCTATCCCACAGAATACGGTCTGTGGGGAAAACCCACACTTATTCACAATGTGGAAACTATTGCGTGCGTGCCTTCGATTATTTCAAGAGGCGGCGATTGGTTTCGCAATTTGGGGCGCACAGAGGCGGGGTCAAAAGTGTATTGTATTAGCGGGCATGTCAAACGCCCCGGTGTCTATGAGTTGCCGCTCGGTGTGACTTTAGATGAGTTGGTCGAAGAGGCCGGCGGATATATTGGTACTCCGAAAGCGTTTAGTCCCGGGGGTGCGAGTTCGGGCTTTTTGCCGGCTAAATACAGGGACCAACCATTGGATTTTAAGACAATGGATGGGTTGGGTTCGCTGCTCGGCTCGGCCGGTGTTGTTGTGTTGAACGACACGGTGGATATAAAATGGTCAGTCAGTCAACAGTTGAGATTTTTTCACGATGAAAGCTGCGGCCAATGCGCCCCCTGTCGCATTGGCACGCGGTATTTACACGAGGCACTGGAAAATCGCATTTGCAATCGGGAACAGGGCCACAACCCTCACTTGCAACACGCAGCAGACGTGGCGTGGCAAATGAATGAGGGTTCGATATGTGGTCTTGGGCAAATCGCTTCTCTCCCCCTGACGAGTGCCCAAAAATTCTTCCCCGAGGAGTTTGATGAATAAATTGATATTGAACGGACAGACGATATGCTTTGCCGAAGGCGAGACCCTGCTGGACATTACATCTCGTCAGGGATTGGAAATTCCGACCCTGTGTCACGATCCGCGTTTAGAACCCGCGGGTGCGTGTCGCTCTTGTCTTGTGGAAGTTGATGGCGAGCGGTTGATGACGCCGGCCTGTGCGCGCATCGCACAAGACGGGATGGTGGTGACGACCGAGAATGAGCGTATTGATCGGCACCGCCAAACCCTGATGGCTTTGTACATGACTGATCATCCGCACGAGCGCGAAGTATCGGAAGTCGGTTCGCCGGATTTATTGCTGGATATGGCTGCCGAGTTCGATGCGCCAATGGATTGGGGATGGATGGAGCCGATGCGAGGAGATAGGGAGGATCGCAATCCCTATGTGGATTTTAATCCCGATACCTGTATTGCGTGTGCGCGATGCGTGCGCTATTGCGAGGAAATAGAAGGTGTTTCGGCTATTACTCTTGCGGGTAGAGGGTCACATACGACGATTTCTACGGTGGAAGAAAAATCTCTGCTGGATACGACGTGCGAGTTGTGCGGTGGATGTATCGATGTGTGTCCAACTGGTGCTATGAATGAAAAATTGCCACTGATGCGCGGGCAAAAACCCGAGCGCGAACTGGTAAAGGTGCGGTCAACTTGCAACTTTTGTGGGGTGGGCTGTCAGCTCGATCTCAATGTGGATTCAGAAGGTCGCGATGGCAAGGGGCAGATTGTAAAGGTGACGAGTCCTCCGCCGGGCACGACGACCAATGACGGCAATTTGTGTGTCAAGGGACGCTTTGCCTATGACTTTGTGCACCACAAAGATCGGTTGACTGAGCCGCTTGTGCGCGGTGAGGATGGTGTATTGTATCCAACTACCTGGGACGATGCGCTCGAAAGAGCAGCGGAAGGATTGTTGGGCGTTGCAGAGCGACACGGCGCAGATGCCCTGGGTTTTGTGAGTTCGTCGCGGTGTACGATGGAGGAAAATTTTCTCGTTCAGAAAATGGCGCGCGCGCTGTTTCGGGCAAATCACGTCCATCAGTGTGCGGCCACGTGACACGCGCCAACTGTGGCCGGTCTGGTCGAAACATTTGGTGCGGGTGCTATGACGAATTCAATTGGCGAGATACGCGATGTTGATTTTCTGTTTGTGATTGGCAGCAATACGAGCGAGGCACATCCGATTATCGCTATGGAAATGAAACGCGCGATTCGCAAAGGCGCGACCTTGGTTGTCGCCGATCCCAGGGCGATCTGGATGACGTCTATTGCGGAAAAGCATTTGCAACTCAATCCCGGTACAGATGTGTGGTTGCTCAATGCCATGGCGCATGTGATTGTGGCAGAGGATTTGATCGATCGCGAATTTATCGAAAATCAGACTGAAAATTTTGAGCAGGTCAAAGAGGCTGTCGCGTCTTATACACCCGAAAAGGCTGAAGAGATAACGGGTATTTCAGCAGATGATATTCGCTGGACTGCGCGGCAGTACGCTACGACGGAAAAAGCGGGTATATATTATACGCTGGGCATTACGGAACACGCACACGGTACGGATAATGTGTATGCGCTTGCAAATCTGGTTTTGATGACGGGGCATCTGGGCAAGCCATCGACCGGGATGAATCCACTGCGCGGACAGAATAATGTGCAGGGTGCGAATGACGCGGGTGCTACGCCGATGTTTTATCCGGGTTATCAGCGTGTGGATGATCCAGAAGTGCGGGCAAAATACGAAAAGTCCTGGGGTGTTCCGCTGTCCCCGGTGCCGGGTCTGAATCTCAATGAGATGATGAAGACGGTGGGGGAACAGATGCGCGGCTTTTTTGTGATGGGTGAAGATATTGTGTTGTCCGAACCCAATGTTCTCGAGTTGGAAAAGGGATTGAATAATGTTGATTTTATCGTGATGCAGGATGCGTTTATGAATGAGACGGCGCGTTTTGCCGATGTGATTTTGCCCGCAGCCGTGTTTGCCGAGAAGGAGGGTACGTTTACCAATTCAGAGCGCCGCATTCAGAGGGTTCGCAAAGCAGTTGATCCTCCTGGTGAAGCGCTTCCAGATTGGGAGATTCTGGTTATGCTGGCGAATAAGATGGGCGCGAATTGGTCGTATAAAGATCCAGCGGAAGTTTATGCCGAGATGGTTAAAGACGTTCCCCAATTTGCCGGTATCAGTCACGAGAAATTGGAAAAGATAGATCGCGTAGCAGGTGAAGAGAGCATAGCGGGCTTACAGTGGCCGTGCCCCGATGCGGATCATCCGGGTACAAAATTTTTACACGAAGATGGCATTTTGCGCGGTAAGGGATTGTTTATGCCCGTGCATTATATCCCACCGGCGGAATTGCCAGATGAAGATTACGGTCTTTTTCTTTCTACGGGACGCACGCTGTATCACTACAATGCCGCAACACAGACGCGCCGAGAGTCCGGGCTTGATGCGAAACAGTCCGAGGCTTTTGTAGAGTTGCATCCGAGCGATGCGCGGAAACGGGGTGTTCATCACGGGGATGTGGTGGAGGTGACGACGCGGCGCGGAAGTGTGCAGTTGCGGGCTATTTTGTCGCGGCAAGTGCGCCCGGGGTGTATCTGGATGCCCTTGCATTTCGCCGAGGCGCGCGCCAATGTGTTGACGAATGATGTTGGCGATGCGGTGACGGGGACAGCCGAGTACAAGGTGTGTGCGGCGGAGGTGCGATTGGTTGAGTCAATGCCCGATAATGAAACGTTCTTTCCGGGGAGCTATTACTACGAAGAGGGACCGGGGTTGCAGCGCGTGGGTGATTGAGTCAGGAGATAAAAAAGCCACTGTGATACTGTGAACTATACCTTTCTTTAGGATAAAGCTTCCTGCCCGAATCGCTCGGCGGTCTGCAGGGTCTCGCGCACATCGTCCCATGTCGTGGTGTGGTTGGCGATGCAGAGTCTGAGTGAAAATTTTCCATGCAGAAGCGTTGAGGATATGAAGGCTTTGTCTTCCCAAAAGATGCGGGCGAGTATTGTCTTGTTGATTTCTGCGAGTTCTTCCTCGTCAACAGCGGTATCGGCGGGGTTGACGCGGAAGCATACGATCCCCAGCGATGCGGGGTTTAACATTTCCAGGGTTTGACTTTCACGGACGTATGCCTCGGCGCGGGCAGCCAGTTCCATTCCCTTTGCTACGGCTCGCCGGAATGCGTCCATTCCGAAGGTTTGGATCGACATCCAGATCTTAAGAGCGCGTACCGAGCGGCTCAGTTGCAGGCCGCGATCCGAGAAGTTCGGGTGGTTCGCGCCCCATATTGTGTCCTGGAGAATGTCGTGGTGAACGCCGAAGGCGTTTTCAAGTGTACTCAGGTCTTTGACCAGCAGACAGCCAGCCTCATAAGGCTGGAAGAACCATTTGTGCGCGTCCAGGCCGATGGAATCAGCCCGCTCGATCCCGCGCAAGAGTTCCTTGCCCTGTTCGGTCACGACAGCGAAGCCGCCGTACGCAGCGTCAACGTGTAGCCATATACCTTCTGCCTCGCAGTAGTCTGCCATGGTTTCGATCGGATCAATAGTTCCGGTGCTGCTCGTTCCGGCATTGGCGCATACCGCAATGGGGTTGAATCCCGCTGCGCGGTCATCGGCTACAGCCTGTGCGAGTGCTTCCACGTCCAGGCGGAAGAGGTCGTCGCTCGGTGTCAGGCGTATGCATTCTGGTCTGACGCCGATGATCCTGGCTGCTCGTATGTGCGCGCTATGGCTCTGGTCGCTCATATAAACAGTGGCGCGTTCAGGGTGGCCCGCTGCTTCTCGCGCTGCGACGAGGGCGTTGAGGCTGGCTGCGGAGCCGCCGCTCGTCAAAAGCCCACCCGCGCTTTCTGGATATCCGAGCCATTGCCGCAACCAATCAATGACGACCAGTTCGAGTTGGCTCGGACCGCTTCCGACCAGCCAGGTGCATGCGTTGACGTTGTATCCGGCGGCCATGAAATCGGCCAGCACGCTGGGCCATGTGGGCGCCGATGGGATAAACGCGAAGCAACGGGGGTGGTCCAGTCGCATCGCAAATGGGAGGATTTCGCGTGCGGCCTGCTCAATGACTTCTACTGGGGGCCGCCCAGCTTCGGGCGGATCCTTCAGGAGTTGTTTCTCCAGTCCCTGCCTGAATTCTCCATCCCAGGCATTTTCCCCGGGCAAGGTCTCAGTTCGCGCCACCAAAAGCTCCGCGGCTTTGTGCGCGAGTTCAAGCATGAGTTCGGGGGCCATCTGGAGGCTGTTGCCCGTCTCGTCTGAAAGTTCTTGTTTTGTGTCTGATCTTCTTTCCATACCCCTTCTCATTCTTTCACCTTCGGATAAAAGCCCGAGAGGAAGGTTAATTCCATGCCGGTTTGTGAGTCAGTGATTGGGATGGCATAACTGATCTTGGGCGAGCCAATGGGATCTCCGGTTAATTCGCCATCACCATTCTCATCTACCGCCGGATTATCGAAATAATACGCGACAAAACCGCCACCTGCTGCGGCTGCAGCGATGAGTTCCTGGACGTATTTGACGCCATTGGGATCTTCAAAGTTAATCAGGTTTTGTCCCTCGAGATCTGCATTGGCTGCGTGATACACTATGACGCCCTCGCTGTTTAAAACTGCGAGGTAGATGGCTTCGTGTTTCCACCTGCCGCCCTCTTGTCTGAATTCTTCTGCGATGTCTTCGGAAAAGGGGAAGCTTTTCGCGTATTCTTTTGCGGCTCCGACAAATGATTTCAGGGTTTTCTTATCTACTACATCTCTGGCTGTGATCTGCTTTGTTGGCTCTTCCAGGGAGTATGAACCTTTCACCTGTGCTTTTCCGCCAATGGGTAAATAGAGTATGACCTTATAGCCTGCGTTAATTGGTATGCTGGACCAGGAGCCGATCTCGACTCCGTCCTGCGAAGCACGCGCCTGGTAATAACCATTGCCCGATGCGATTTCCACCAGTGTCTGACCTTTTTCATCGGTTGTGCCTGACCACTGATAGTCGGGTGCCTGTCCGGCAATGGAGCGCGAAAATTCTACGGTTGCACCACTTACTGGTGTGCCGTCACGAGACAGATTGACCATGACCACAGCCTGTGCTTTGTGATGGGCTACTGCCAATTTGCTCAGAGGACGACCAACCTGCTCTTCTGTTCCGATTTCTGACTGCGTTACGCGCTCGCCGCCGCAGCTCCACATCAGTCCTGAGGCAAGAGCTATGACAAAAATACTGCGAATATGGTTCATCACCGGTCCTCCCTTTGTTGCGTTTTTTCGGATTTTGCAAAAGTCTGCTATATGGTGTAAATGCAGTTTATGCTTAGAAACTCTATTTGTCAAATATGTTTGTGAGGTCCTTGAGTAAAATAAAAAAGCCGCGAATTATGCTCACGGCTTTTTAGCCTCCGTTTGTTGAATCTCATATTTATTTTACCAGAAGCAGCCGTCGAATGATGACGCTACTTGAATGTGCCAACCGATAAATGTAAACGCCGCTGGAAACTTCTCGGCCAAACTCGTCCTTGCCATCCCATCTGACCCGATACTGACCAGGTGCTTGACTGTCCTGTACCAAAACGCGAACCTGTTGTCCCAACGTGTTGTATATCGCCAGACTCACATGCCCTGCTTCGGGTATCTGGTAGGCGATTTGCGTAGATGGGTTGAAGGGGTTGGGTACATTGGGATGTAGGACGAGGTCCTGCATAGCCGTCTGAGCGCGATCACCTATGGGAAGGGTGAGCGTTGTTGGTTCTCCGCCGTTGATGGGAATGCTATTCCATGTGGCGAGCGTGTTTCCATCGGCGTCCTTTGCTCGGGCGAGGTAGTAGCCCGAGACGTCGCTATCAGATTGGATTTCGATGGTGGTGCGTCCTTCGGCATCAGTGGTGCCCTGCCACTGGTATTCGGGTGCGCGACCAGCAATGGATCGGGAGAATTCGACTGTGGCGTCTGCTACAGGCTGGTCGTTCTGGGTGAGGGTGATATTCAGGATAATGCGCTTGAGGTCTTTATAGAACCCGGCGCCGACGATATACTCCCCGCCACGGAACACAACGAGTTCGGCGTAGCTCACTTTAGGCGAACCGATGTCTTCATCTCCTTCTACCGCCGGGTCGTCGAAGTAATATTCGACATATCCGCCGCCCGCCTTTGCCACGTTAATGAGTTCCCGGATGAACTTAACCCCGTTTATATCCACCCGATCGAGACTGCTCACAAACCTGTGCTCTACCGACCGGTCGGCACCGTGAAAGTGCACGTAACCGTCCGTGGTGAAGACAAAGAAATAGACGGAGCCTTGTCTATAGGGACCGCCTTCTTCTCTGAAGAGATCCTGATTTTGCTGAAGCACATCAAGCCCGACTTGCTCTATGGCTTTTAGATAGCGGTTTCCCGTCCCCTGTACGAATGCCTTGAGGGTTTTCCGATCAACCACGTCGGCGGCTGTGACGTCGGGAGGAGGGATGAGGGACGGGTCGAACGGCGTTGCACTGGCATGCGAAACATCCTGGTAATAGCCGCCGATCAGGACCACCGTGGTTCCGGCTATTCCGGAGGTATAATTGACGGCGTAGGCGACCTTGGGGGTGTTCTCGTCTCCTTCCATTGCCGGGTCATCCCAGTAATACTCGACGTGGCCTCCGCCCATGTTAGCTGCTGCAATAAGGTTTTGTACGACTTTATTGCCGCGGGCGTCTTCGATGTCGTACAGATGCTTGCCGTTCGCGCTGATGTCACCGGCATGATGAAACACCGTGCCATCTGGTAACATGATGATGAGGTACGTGTTCCCGTGTTTCCAATCCCCCTCGATACTGATGCTGTGGAGATACGGCGCGAGTTCGTTGGGATCGGTAAAAGCTTCCGCATGTGATTTCGCATATAATACGAATGCCTCCAATGTCTCCGCATCTACCACTTCACTGGCGGTTATCTTCTGAGTTTGGGCTACTGCGGGCTGCACTACTGCGCAGAAGGTGAACAACCCCAGAATGATTACTGCTGTTAGACGTCTCATAACAATTCCTCCCTTTTTGAGTTGTGATACTGTGAACTTGCCTTGCTTATGGAGAATAATGATACGATTCCTTTCTGAAAAAAAGTAGATTTATTTATACAAACGTTTTCAATTCATTAATTTAATTTATGATACAAGCAGAAGCGCAAATCCAGGGTCCTCTGCTTTGAAAGGAGGAGTGAAAAAACAACCGCTCTCTTGTTGGGAAGTGCAAGAGAGCGGTTGAATATAGTAAGAAATGAATTGTTGATTGATTTCAGGACCTCACGGCGTGAACCGATAGACGATGGGCAATTGCGCGGGGTCTGTGATGTTCAAATCTGTGTGGTGATAGATGTTTATGCGCCCGGTGCCGCAGTCTCCAAATTCGTCGCAGGTGAGCGTGCCGAGGAGGCCCTGGAAGCCGGATGTATGATGGAGTTCCCTGCGCAGTGCGGCGCGATCGACATACAATTTCCCGTCATCTTCGCCCGCGACAATCTCGATGGCATTGAGCAGTAGCGTTGTGGCGTCGTAAGAGTGCGCCCAGTAAGGCGTGCCTGGAAATCCGCCATACGCGGCTTCATACGCGGCGAGCACGTCATCTACGCTTTTACCCGTTGTAGAATTGACATTTGTGCCGAGGTCCGTCTCAGGTCCCGCAGCGTAAATGCCCTCTGACTGCGGTTTGGCGAGGAACTCCGAATCAAGGAGAGCCGCACCCGCGATGAGTGTTGCGTCTTTCAGGCTGTCGTGTTCCCGCACTTGCTTGGCGAAAGGTATGCCTTCTTCGTCGAAGAGTGGGAAAAAGATGCCGTCTGGTGTGGCTGCTGCGAATTCCGCGAGGACAGATGTCATGTCCGTCTGTCCTTTCGCGATCCTGGCGGTGGCTGCAACTTCGCCTCCGATAGCGCTAAACGCATTGCCAAATGCGATGGTGAGGCCCATGGTGTACGGGTCGCCATCGTCGATGGCCGCCATGCGCCGCAGGCCCAATTCATTATAGGCGAAGTCGGCGACTGCCCGCGCCTGGTAGAGATCGTTGACCGATACGCGGAAGTAGCCGGGGTGATAGTCGGAACTCGCGTTGCCTGCGAGGTCGGATGTGAGTGCCGGCGAGGTGTTGGACGGCGAGATCATCACCAGTCCCGCCGCGCTGATTACTGGCGAGGCCGCCACTGCCGCACCCGAGCAGGATGTGCCGATGACGCCCAGTACCTGTGGGTCGGCGATGATCTGCTCCGCGCCCATGTGTCCGCCTTCCGGTCCACACCCGGTGTCTATTGACTCGCCCAGTTCGACCGCGTGACCGTGGATCAGGCCAAAGTCTTGCACAGCCAACTCAACGGCGTTTCGCGACGGCACACCGAGCGACGCCGCGATGGTAAGTGTGAGCAATGAACGGATTTGTACGGCTTCGCCCTCACCAATCACGACAAGGGAACGCATGGATGAACCGGTTACATGTGCCCTTCCTCCAATGGGCAAATCGAGCATGACTTCGTAGCCCGCGTTGATCGGAATGCTCGACCAGGAACCGATCACGACCCCGTCCTGAGAGGCACGCGCCTGGTAATAACCATTGCCAGATTTGATTTCCACCCATGCATGACCGTGGTCGTCGGTCGTGCCCGACCAATGGTAGTCTGGTGCCTGTCCCGCAATGGAACGCGAAAATTCTAAAGTTGCACCGCTTACTGGTGCGCCATCACGGTGCACAGTGGCTCTTACTATAGCCTGTACGGCATCTCCGTGCGCTACCAATTTGCTCAGGGGACGTCCAATTTGTTCGTCTGTCCCGGTCTCTGACTGCGTGACGCGCTCTCCGCCACAGTTCCACATCAGTCCTGCGGCGAGGGCTATAACAACTATAATGCGGATGTGTTTCATCACCGGTCCTCCTGAAAAACGTTGTGTGAAAATACTGTCTCGATAAAAGCCATGCCTAAAAATAGAAACCTCCCTGGAGAAAAAGCGTTGTATGAAAATGATGTCGATCACGCAAATGCCAGAGCTTTTCTGGCAGCTTGAGCCTGAGGTGAATTGGGATCGCGTCGTATGGCGCGATTCATGGCAATATACGCGCGCTCATCTCCCGCTTTAGCCAGTTCGAGGGCTTCTGCAAAACCTTTCTCTGAATAGCTGAGGTCGCGGGGTATGATGTGATTGTTCTGGTTTTGCCAGTAGTATTTGAGGTCGTCGCTTGCCCAGTCTTTGTACACGTCTTCCCAGGTGAGATTGTTGAAGATGTTCAGATGGGGTTCGAGCATGTGCTCGGATAGGGTGTCGCCGAGTTTTTGATAGCGGTTGTCGAGGGAGACGCGAAGGCGGTCTTCGGTGAGGTTTGGTAGAGCCTGGTGTACTGTGAGTGCGGGAAAGATCAGGGTATCGCCGATTTCGTAGTTGGTACTGTGCCATTGGCCTTCCAATTCGTCGGTGTGGATGCACAGGCTGCCCGCGCCGAGGGAGAAGTGGTGGTTCATCACGGCATTGATTTTGTGAGAGCCGGGCAATACGGCGAGGCCACCCAGTTCAATGGGACAGTCGCCAACAGGTGCCCAGCAGGTGTAGGTGTCGAAGTTGCCCTGAAAGTGTACAAAGTCCTGGTGAATCGGTGTGGTGTGCGCCGTGTATTTGGGAAACCACAGGCGAGCGACTTTGTGCGGATGCGGGAAGACAGGGCCATCCATTACTTTTTCGAGCAGGTCGAGAACTTCTGGTTCATGGGCGATGCGGTGAAAGGCTTCGAGTTTGTACACTTCGTGATATACGTCGGTGTATTCGGGGTCGCCTTCGGTACACTGTTTGGAAATATCGGCAATGCCATCTATGGGGTCGGTTCCCTCGACGAGCCACGGTGTCATTTTGTGGAGCATTTGTCGCCGCAATTCCCAGAGTTTGTCCGGGTTCTGTAATTTGCGAAAGAAGAGGTACCCTTCTTCTCGGATGCGCCGCCGCAACTCTTCCGAATCGTTGATCGCGTCGTTGGATACGCGCAATTCTACAATCTGGTCCGTCATGGCCTGCTCCTGGGTTAATAAGGAGATTTGGGCGATTTCTCTTCGGGGGAGTTGGTCTTCAATTTATAATTATAGGCTTTATATATTAGAATGCAACTTAAATTAGCAACGAGAGTTTTAATTTCTATAATTATTTTTAACTGACTGACAGGGCATCGCAAACTCTGTTTGCCAAATCTGTGCAAATCTTCGATAATTAATAGCGATACTCCGATGGTGCTAACTAACTGCTGAATTTGCCATGAATCCCAAATCTTCTCTTTTACCGCGTATTTCGGTGTTGCGACCCGTGTCCGTTACCATGTGCCTTGTCGCGCTGTTGGTACTGGGGGCGGTGGCGTATGTGCGTATGCCCGTCGAGATGATGCCCGATGGTTTGACACCGCCCTTTTTGGCTGTGTCTGTTGGGTTTCGCAATGCCTCTCCGCAGGAGACCGAGCAACAGATCACCCTGCCGCTGGAAGAGACGCTGCGTACCGTAAAGGGTATTAAGACCCTGCGTAGCTACAGCTCTCGGGGCGCACGCGTGCATATGGAATTTCGTCAATATACAGATATGGCGGCTGCGTACAATCAGGTTTCAGATCGGCTCGAGCGCCTCAAGCCCCTGTTGCCAGAAGAGGCTCGAGACGAGGTGCGTATTCACAAATACGATCAGGATTCGAAGTCTGTTATGTATGTGGCTGTGTCGATTGACTCGGCCATTACAGAACCCTTTCAGTTTATCGAGACCTTTGTGCAGTATCCTCTGGAGCGCGTGGATGGGGTTGGGCGCGTGGATATTTTTGGCGCAGATCGCAAGGAAGTGATGGTGGAGGTGGATCAAGATCGCATGAGGGCGCGCGGTGTGCGCATTGGCGAGATTGTTTCGACCTTGAGGGGCGACAATTTCGCACTTGCCGGGGGGTATGTGCGGGAGGGACCAAAGAAATTTTACGTGCGGTCGCTGGCGCAGTATGTCACGTTGCAGGAAATTGAAAATATCCAGATTCGATCGCGGGCAGGCAAGGTGCGCCTTGGCGATGTGGCTTCGGTGGTTTTCGAGGTGCCCGAAAAATCGTGGACGCAGCGCATTGATGGCAAAAGAGGTATGAGTTTTGGCATCAAACAGGAATCGGGTGCAAATGTCGCGGATGTGACCGATCGGGTTGTGGCAAAATTGAAAGCTATCGAAGAAGATCCGCGCATGGCCGGGCAGGTGTCGTTTCAGGTGATGTTCAATCAGGGGTTTTTTATTAAGGAATCGATTCGCAATCTTCGGGAAACCGGGCTTTGGGGCGGGCTATTTGCCGCGCTGGTGTTGTTGTTCTTTTTGCGTACCGTGCGGATGACGGCCATTATTACTTTGGCTATTCCGCTGTGTGTGATGATTGCGATGACCGCGTTGTATTTTGTCGGCTGGTCGCTCAATGTGGTGACTATGATGGGACTTATGGTTGGGATTGGGCTGGTTGTGGATAATGCCATTGTGATTTTGGAGAATATTTATCGCCGGCGGGGCAATGGCGAGGCACCCGAAGATGCCGCTATCTTCGGTGCGAGTGAGGTGGGGCAGGCCATTACTATGGCGACGTTTACGACGGTGGTGGTGTTTTTGCCTATGATGTTGTTTAGCGGCAATATGTTTATGACTTTTTACATGACGCGCCTGGGCGTTCCGGTTGGGGTGGCTCTGGTGGGATCGCTATTTGTGGCGCTGTTATTTATTCCCCTGGCGTCGGTGCGATTGGGCAAAGGTCGGGTGCGTCCCAATCCCAAAATCATTGTGAAGGCGCGAGGAATTTATGAGCGCATGTTGAGTTGGACATTGCGACACCGCCGGGACGCGGTGTTGATCGCGCTGGCACTTGCGGCAACGACGATGTATCCCCTGGATAATCTGAAGCGCGCAGACCGCCACCGCGGTGGCGCGTTTAACGATTTGGATGTGCGGTTGAGGTTGCCGCGTCACTTTTCGCCAGAAGAAACCGAGGATATTGTGGGGGAGGTTGAGGAATTTCTGGAGGCGCGGCGTGAAAAATACGGCTATGAAACCCTGCGCGTTTACTACCGACCTGGCTACGGTAATCTGAGCTTGTATATGCCGGCTAAGAGCGATGATCCGTGGTGGTACGTGGCGTACAAAAATACGCGCAGTGCTCTGGGGATACCCGTTGCTGGACCCATGGAACGGGCTGAAGTCGCGGAAGATATTAGCAAAAATATGCCCAGATATGTGGGTGTGCGGCATTCCGTGGAAGGGGCTCGCAATGAGGGCGGAGGTAGTGATCCGGGCGTGACGATTTATCTGGAAGGCGATGATACCGAGGTCCTGGTCAGTCTCGTCGATGAGGTCGAGCGACGCTTGAGACAAATCCCGTCTCTTGTAGGCGTTGACACGGATTTGGAACTGGCCGATGACGAGGTGCGGGTCGTGATTGATCGGGAGCGGGCGAAACGACTTGGGATTTCTGTACGGGATGTTGCGCGCTATATCTCTTATGGTCTGCAAGGGGTGTCGTTGCCCCGTTTTAAGTCCGACGACGGCGAGGTGCGGGTGCGGCTTTTTCTGGATAGGACAGACCGACAAAATTTGAATCAGTTGCGCAATTTTCCGTTTGAGACCGACGATGGTACAGAAGTGGCATTGAGCGAAGTCGCCTTCTTCCAGGTCTCGCGGGGGATGGGGCGCATTGCGCGGTACGATGGCAAGGTCAAGTTGCGTATCAGAGCTTATACGACGCGGACAGATATTAGGGGCCTGGCCGCGGAGATTGACAAAGTGATGGATGGTCTCGAGTTGCCCCGCGGGTATTCGTGGGACAAGGGAGAGAGTTTCAAGCAACTTAGAGAGGACGAAGCCTCTGAGCGGCTGGGAATTGTGATGGCGGTGATATGTGTGTTTTTGTTGATGGGCGTTTTGTTCGAGTCGTTTATTTTGCCGTTTTCAGTGCTTTTTTCAATTCCATTTTCTTTTTTGGGTGTTTACTGGACGCTGTATTTGACAGGCACGCCCATGGATAGGATGGCGTCTGTGGGGGTGATTGTGTTGATCGGTGTGGTGGTGAATAACGCGATTGTGCTGGTGGATATGGTCAATCGCTTGCGTGCCGATGGCATGAATCGCTTTGATGCCATTATGGAAGCGGGGCACAATCGCTTTCGCCCCATTTTGATGACGACGTTTACAACGGTCTTTGGCTTGCTGCCCATGGCTGTGGGCGATAGCAATGCAATGGGTTCGTCTTATGCGCCTTTGGGACGCACGATGATGGGTGGGCTGTTGGCCTCGACATTCCTGACGTTGCTGGTTGTGCCCCTGTTTTATACCTTGCTCGACGATTTGCGTCTGGCGATTCGGCGTTTGAGCGCTGGCGCATTTGCCTCTCGCGCGAGGGATGAGGCTTATGATACGGCCGACGATGATTGATGATTAAAGAGGATGTGTAATGGAAATAGTGATTGGGATGATTGTTGTGTATATCATTGCGGTCCTGGTGGTGAGGTGGCAGGGAAAAGAGAAGTAAGGATTGTGGCGGTTTTGAGACCGCCACTTTTTTTGGGATTTTTATGTTAGAGAAAGACGTTTTAGACAAACGCCCGCTGATGGGCATTACGATGGGCGATCCGTGTGGTATAGGACCGGAAGTAATTTTGAAGGCTCTGGCACGTGGGGAAAGCTATCGCGTGTGTAAGCCGCTGGTTATTGGGCATCCGGAAATATTGAAGCGCGATATGGCTATGGCCGGTGTGCGATTGGATGTGCGGGTTGTGAAGCAACCCGAAGATGGTGCGTTTGAGTTTGGGTGTGTTGATGTCTGGTGTCCGATTGATGTGGATATGGATCAGATTGAAATGGGCGAGGTGTGTCGCGAGTCGGGTAGAGCAGCAGCTGAGTGGGTGATTCGCGCGGTTGATCTGGCGATGGCGGATCGAATTGACGGGATTGTGACGGCGCCTTTAAATAAGGAGGCGATGAATCTGGCGGGTTATCCGTATGCGGGTCATACGGAATTGTTGGCTGGGAAATCGGGCGCAGGACGCGCACATATCATGCTGGTATCTGAGCGCCTGACTGTGTCGCATGTGACGGGGCATATTGCGTTGCACGAGGTTCCCGATAGGCTTACGGTTGATCTGATTTACGATACGGTTCGGCTTACCCGCGATGTGCTCGTCGGTCTGGGTAAGTTAGACCCCAGGATAGCAGTATGCGGGTTAAATCCACACGCGGGCGAAAATGGCTTGTTCGGTAGCGAGGATGCAGAGGTCGTCCGTCCCGCAGTTGAAAAGGCTCTGAGCGAGGGCTGGCGCGTTGATGGGCCTCTGCCTGCGGATACGACTTTTTTGAAGGCCTACAATGGAATATACGACGGGGTGGTGGCGATGTATCACGATCAAGGCCATGTGCCCGCAAAGCTGGTGGCGTTTGATGAGGCTGTCAATGTGACTCTGGGCTTGCCGATTGTGCGGGCGTCTGTGGATCACGGTACGGCTTATGATATCGCGGGCAAGGGCATCGCTAAGGCCGTGAACATGTTGCAGGCGATTCGCGTGGGGAGTAAGTTGGCGATTCAGATTATTCCATCCCCGCGATGACGTCGAGGAGTATGAGGTGTGCGCCGGTATCGCCGAAGATGGGCGTGCGCGTGGGTGCATTCTCCGGAAAAAATTCGGCGTAGGCGTCGTTGAAGTCCGAAAAAAGAGAGCGGTCCTGGAGGATGGCGGTTACTTTTAGAACGTTGTCGAGCGATGTTCCCGCGTCTTCGAGTATGCCCGCGATATTGGTGAGTATGCATCGGGTTTGCGTTTTGACATCGTCTCCGACAATTTCATCGGTTTCCGGATCGACCGGGGGTTGGGCAGAGATGAAGATGAGGTCGCCGTAGATTATGGCTTGTGAGTAGGGGAATTTGGGGATGTTCCCGCGTGTGCTGGTGAAGGGTTGTTTTTTCATTGGGTTCTCCTTTTGGGAATGAATGGTGAGGATGTGTAATATAATTCTCAATAAAAAAAATAAAAAGGTTTAGATGTGGGATGGGAGATGATAGGCGGGAACGTTCTGGCGTATTGGTTGGTCTAAGGTTTAGTGATTAAAAATAGGAATGTGTTTTGGATATCTCAACCCAACAATCTCGGCGAGGAGACGCCGACCTGCTTCGGCGTTTTGTTCTCGCTATTTTGATGATGGGAATTGTCGGCACGGGAGCCGAGCTTGTTCTCCTTGAGCATATGGAGGATTTCTGGCAGTGGGTTCCTCTCGTGCTCTTTGTGGCGGCACTTCCATGCGCCGGTTGGCTCTTTATTGCGCCTGGCGTGGCGAGTGTCCGCGTTTTTCAGATTTTGATGGTGCTGTTTGTTGTTTCGGGTTTTGTTGGGCAGTGGCTTCACTACAAGGGGAATGTCGAGTTCGAATTGGAGATGTATCCATCTCGTAGCGGGCTTGAGCTCGTTTGGGAAGCTCTGGGCGGTGCCACCCCGTCGCTGGCACCAGGTACGATGACACTTCTCGGATTGCTCGGTTTGGTGGTTTGTTTTCGCCACCCAGGCTTGCGGGCTGGTGAAGTGAGAAATTCTCAGGAGGGAACATGAATATTTGCGGTAGAAGAGAGAAGTTTACCAATATGGTGGTGTTGCTGGTGTGTTTTGCGATGCTCTGGGGTTGTGGTGGGTCGAACGTGGATGAGACATCTGTCTCCGACGCTCCCACGGAAGAAGCCGTGAGTAGCGCGGTGGTCGTCAATCCAAATCTCGCAGGATCCGATGAACTCGGTGCCCTTCACGGGATGAGTAAAGAACTCGCTGACGCGATTGTGGCGCAGCGCCCTTTCTTGGGAATGGAAGCATTGCACCCGGTCGTGTCACAGCATCTGGGCCAGGAGGCGGTCGAGATGCTCTACGTTCAGATGTTCATTCCGCTTAATCTGAATACTGCCAGCGAGGAGGAGATTCTTCTGGTGCCTGGCGTGGGAAAGCGGATGGCGCACGAGTTTGAGGAGTACCGTCCTTATACGGCTATTGCCCAATGGCGCCGTGAGATGGGTAAATACGTAGATGATACCGAGGTGGCGCGTCTGGAGCAGTATGTTTTTGTGCCTATCGACTTGAATACGGCTACTGAGGAGGAGATCCTCGCCATTCCCGGTGTGGGAAAGCGGATGGCACACGAGTTTGAGGAGTACCGTCCGTATTCGAGTATGGAACAGTTCCGGCGCGAGATTGGCAAGTATGTCGATGATGGCGAGGTGGCGCGTCTGGAGCGGTACGTGGAGATTCGACCTTAGTGTTTTTTTCTTCAGATTGCCTATATTGAGCTTGGTTATCTAATGTAGAAGATTTTATGCAATGGAGGTTGTGATGTCTGTTAATCGCCGACGTTTTCTGTGTCAATCCGCTGCATTGGGTGCGGCGGTTTTTGTGACGCCAGGGGTTTTTGCCGAGCAACTGACGCTTACACCCCGGCAAACCGAGGGTCCGTTTTATCCGGATGAGATGCCGCTGGATGTCGATAATGATCTCGTGATAATCAACGATGCGATTACGCCAGCCGTGGGAGAGATTACGCATTTGACCGGGCGCGTTCTGGATGTGAATGCCAATCCCGTAAAGAATGCCATAGTGGAGATCTGGCAGGTCGATCGCAATGGGGTTTATATCCATTCTGAGGCTCCGCGGCGCAATAGGCGAGATACCAATTTTCAGGGTTTTGGGCGTTTTGAGACGGGATCTACGGGTGAATATCGCTTTCGGACGATTAAGCCCGTGCGGTACGGGGGGTCGCGAACCGCTCATATTCATTTTGCGATTAATAAAAATGGGCACCGGCTTTTGACGTCGCAGATGTACGTGAAAGACAATCCGGACAATGAGTGGGATTCTATTTTCAGGAATACTGGTCGCGCGTCTCACGATTTGCTGTCCGTGCCGTTTAAGCCATTGCCCGGGTCTGAGATTGGCGAATTGACGGCAAATTTTGATATTGTGATTGGCGAGTCGCCCGAAGACCGGGAAAATGATCGGGGTCGGCGAGGCCGGCGGCGCGGGTGGTGGTAAAAAAAATATGTGTCTTGACGAAATAAGCGCTTTTGGCTATTTTTTTGTAAACTTTCCAACTTCTGGAGATTTGAGCCGTGTTTCGTCGTTTTCCGTACATTCTTATTGTCGCGCTGACGCTCATAGGAATGGTTGCACCCTGTCTGTGCTGGGCGCATCAGGTGTCGATGCCAGAGTGTCATGCTGCGGCAGAGATGAAAGATTGCTGTTGTACCAAAGAGGCAGCAGTTGATCAGGAGATGCCAGCGGGCGACGTGGCTGTTTTGCCCGGTGGATGGCAAAATCCAAAGTTGGATTTGACATGTGTTACATTGTATCCCTCTGTTGTTCTTTCCCAGAGTAATTTCCTTCCTTTTGTGGTGGATGATCGCCAGAGAGCTTTGCGATCACCGCCCGATCTGTATCTTCTCCACGCTGCATTTCTCATCTGATTTTTCCTTCCTGTGCGTGAATGGCATTTGGGGATAGGTGTGTACAAATCGTTCCCGATTGTCGTTTTTCCTGCTGCATGATGTCTTTTTTGCGGTCGTTTTTCTCTATTAATAAATTCTCTGGAGGTGGCTTGTGTATGCTATCCGAGCCATGATCGGACTATGCCTCATGGGTATATCTTTTTTGCCTGTGCGGGCAGATGAACTGGATCTGGATGGGCTGATTCAGGAGGCTGTGGAAAATAATCCCAATTTGTCGGTTCTGCGGGCGCGGTTGGCTGCTTTTGAAGCGAAAATTCCGCAGGCGGGCGCGCTGGAAGATCCGTCTTTTCGCTTTGAGGTGAGCAATGTGCCGTTGAGCGATTTCAATTTGAGTAGTACGCCGATGAGTGGGAATCAATTTGTGGTCAGTCAGAAGTTTTCTTTTCCGGGAAAACAGCGGGCGCGCGAGCGATCAGCCCAGTTTGCCTCAGACTCTGTTGCATGGCTGTTGCGTGACCGAGAACTGGTAATTGCCAATGCGATTAAGCAGCCTTTTTTTGATCTGGCTTATGTGATCCGTGCTATTGCGATTATGGAAAAGAATCGGGTTTTGTTGCAAGATCTGGTTCGCATTGCTCGCACGAAATACGCCGTTGGAAAAGGGTTGCAACAGGATGTGTTAAAAGCTCAGGTTTCGCTTTCTGCACTGGATACGGAGTTGATTGCTCTTCGGGCTAAAAAGCAATTGGCAGAGACGCGTTTGAATCTGGTGTTGAATCGGTCTCCACAAGGTTCTTTGGGCGCGCCGCCAGATACTATTGGTCTTTCAGGCGTGCCGCTGACGATTGATGTCTTGCTGGCTCAAGCCGATGAGAGGCACCCATCCCTGAAAGCTATGGATCAATCGATTTTGATGTGGCGAGCAGAGGTTGAGGTTGCGAGAAGAAATGTTTGGCCGGATATGACGGTGAGTTTGGGTTATCGCCAGCGCGTGTTTGCGGCCAATGATCCGGTGAAAGGAAGCGATTTTATATCTGTTGGTATAGGTATTCCACTTCCCGTGTTTGGCGGACGCAAGCAACGCCAGCAGATTGCAGAAGCGAGAGCCAATCTGCGAGAGGTTGAGGCTCAAAAGGCTGCTGAACGCCAGGAGATTCACTACGAGATTCAGCGTCTAATTATTGAGGTCAGACAACACCGGGAAAGTGCCGAGTTGTTTCGCTCTGCGATGTTGCCTCAGGCAGAGCAGTCGCTGGCGTCGGCATTGTCGGGGTATCGGGTGGATAAGGTGGATTTTTTGACGTTGTTGAATAATCAGGTGACGCTATTGAATTTTGAGATCGCACATTATCGACATGTGATTGAGCATGAAAAACGGGTGGCGGATCTGGCGGCGGCGGTGGGGCATTAGGTGCGAGGTAGGGGCAGGCCTGTGTCTGTCCGTTTAAAAAGGAGTTGAGAGATGAAATATCTCCTTCCAATTCTATCATTGATTGTGGGATTTGTTGGCGGGGTCTGGATTTCGGGAGATACGCATACAGAGCAGGTGCAGGCGTTGGAAACATATATTTGTCCGATGCATCCGACGGTGGTGTCGGATAAGCCCGGATCTTGTCCAATCTGCGGTATGGATCTGGTGGAGAAAGAGGTGGATGGTGGGCACAGTCATGAGATGCAGGCGGATCGCGAAACATATATCTGTCCGATGCACCCGACGGTGGTGTCGGATAAGCCGGGTAGTTGTCCCATTTGTGGTATGGATCTGGTGCAGAAGGAGACTGATGCATCGTCAGTTCAGGATGGAAGCGTGCAGATTGATCCTGTGACGATTCAGAATATTGGTGTGAAGACGATGGTGGTGGAAAAGCAGCCTTTGAAGCGGACGGTGCGTGCGGTGGGCAGGGTGGATTACGACGAGACGCGGATTATGGATGTGAATAGTAAGATCGCCGGGTGGGTTGAAGAGTTATATGTGGATTATACCGGTCAGTGGGTGGAAAAGGGGCAGCCTTTGCTGGCGCTTTATAGCCCTGAACTGGTTGCAGCGCAGGAGGAGTATTTGACGGCTCTGGATTATGCGGAGAGAATGCGCGGTGGTGTGGATCGAGATGTGGCGCAAAGTGCCGACGATCTGCTCGTTGCTGCGCGGCAAAGGTTGTTGTACTGGGATATTTCGGCGGGGCAGATTGCAGCGTTGGAAAAGACGCGACGGGTTGGGCGGACAATGCCCATTCTGGCTCCTCGTTCGGGGATTGTGACGCACAAAGATGTGCTGGAGGGTGCGTATATCGGGTCGGGTCAACATCTGTATCGCATTGCGGATCTGTCGGTGGTGTGGATTTATGCAGATGTGTACGAATACGAGATGCCCTGGGTTTCCAAAGGGCAGCGCGCAGAGGTGTCGCTGTCTTATTTGCCGGGTGAGCAGTTTGAAGGCAAAGTGGATTATATTTTTCCGTTTATGAATGAAAAGACGCGCACGGTGCAGGTGCGGATGGTTTTTGACAATGCAGATGGTGCGCTTAAACCGGATATGTATGCCGATGTGGTGATTCGCCCCGAGGTGGCGCGTGAGGGTATTGTGATACCCGCTCAGGCGGTGATTCATTCGGGGACGCGCAGGGTTGTTGTGATGGCCCATGGAGACGGCAGATTTGAGCCGCGTGAGGTTCATATCGGGGTCGAGACTGAGGATGGATATGAGGTGCTGAAGGGGCTAAATCCGGGAGAGCAGATTGTGACTTCGGCGCAATTTTTGATCGATTCAGAGAGCAATTTGAAGGCTGCACTGGCGGGGATGCAAAGGGATATTGGTGGTCATGGTGGACATGGTGGACATTGAGGTGCGTATTTTGAGGGGGTTGGAACGCGATGCTAAATCGAATTATTGAAGCGAGTGTGAAGAATCGGTTCCTGGTGGTGATCGCTACTTTGATGGTGATTGGATGGGGGTTGTATGCGATGCTGAATACGCCACTGGATGCGATTCCCGATTTGTCGGATGTGCAGGTGATCGTGTTTAGCGAATATTCGGGGCAGGCGCCGCAGGTGGTGGAAGATCAGGTGACGTATCCGCTGACGACGGCGATGTTGTCCGTTCCTTATGCAAAGACGGTGCGGGGATATTCGTTTTTTGGCATGTCTTATGTGTATGTGATTTTTGAGGATGGTACGGATATGTACTGGGCGCGCAGTCGGGTGTTAGAGTATCTCAATTCCGCGTCTGATAGATTGCCGCAAGGGGTGACGCCAAAACTAGGGCCAGATGCGACGGGTGTGGGCTGGGTTTATCAATATACGGTGCTGGATACAACGGGGAGATACGATCTTTCAGAATTGCGCTCGATTCAGGATTGGTATTTGCGTTATGAGTTGAGCAGTGTGCAGGGTGTGTCGGAAGTGGCATCTGTGGGTGGATTTGTGAAGCAGTATCAGGTGGTTGTGGATCCCAATCGCTTGCTGGCATACAATATTCCTTTGCAGAAGGTCCGGATGGCGATTCAGCGCAGCAATAGCGATGTGGGAGGGCGATTGGTCGAACTGGCAGAGACGGAATTTATGGTGCGTGGGTTGGGGTATATCCAATCTGTGGCGGATATCGAGCAGATTGCCCTGGGCGTGGATGAACACGGTACGCCGATTCGCGTAAAAGATGTTGCGACTGTGCAGGTGGGGCCAGAGCTTAGAAGGGGATTGGCCGAATGGAATGGCGAGGGGGAGGTGGTGGGAGGTATTGTGGTGATGCGGTATGGGGAAAATGCGCTCAAAGTTATTGATCGGGTGAAAGAAAAGATGACGTCGCTCAAACCCGGTCTTCCCGAGGGTGTGGTGGTGGTCGCCAATTACGATCGCTCGGCGCTTATTCTGCGCGCGGTTGATCATTTGCAAAAAAAGCTGATTGAAGAGATCGCGATCGTGGCGGTGGTGTGTATCGTTTTTTTGCTCCATTTTCGCAGTGCTTTTGTGGCTGTTTTCACATTGCCGATGGGGATTTTAATTGCGTTTGCCGCGATGTATCACCAGGGTGTCAATTCGAATATCATGTCTCTTGGGGGTATTGCGATTGCCATTGGGGCGATGGTGGATGCCGCTATTGTGATGATCGAAAATGCCCACAAGCATATCGAACGCGATGGCGGGACAAAGTCGCACAGCGAGATGATCATTGCTGCTTCGAAAGAGGTGGGGCCTGCGCTGTTTTTTTCGCTGCTGATTATTACGCTGTCGTTTTTGCCGGTTTTTGCGCTGGAGGCACAGGAGGGACGATTGTTTAAGCCGCTCGCATATACCAAAACTTATGCTATGGCGGCGGCGGCATTTTTGGCGATTACGGTTGTGCCGGTGCTGATGACTTTTTTTGTGCGCGGCAAAATTCGGCCTGAGGCGGAGAATCCCATCAGTCGCGCGTTGATTTATCTGTACCGGCCCGTGATTGATTGGGTGCTGCGACATCGGGTGCTGACTGTGGTGTTGGGCGGGCTGGTGTTGTTTGTGACGGTGTTTCCATTCCGGGATATCGTGGTGTCGCGTTTTTCAGACCGGCCGCAGAGTTTGACTTATCGGGCACTGGTGAAGTTGGACGCGCTATTTCCTATGGAAAAAATTGGATCGGAATTTATGCCGCCTCTGTACGAGGGCGATCTGTTGTATATGCCCACGACATTGCCAGGGATATCGATTACGAGGGCGCGGGCACTGTTGCAACAGACGGATAAAATTATCCGCACTTTCCCGGAAGTTGAACACGTATTTGGCAAAATTGGTCGGGCGGAGACTGCGACAGATCCGGCGCCGTTGTCGATGATTGAGACGACGATTATGCTCAAGCCCGAGTCCGAGTGGCGAGAAGGCATGACGCCTCAAAAATTAATTCGGGAATTGAACCAGGCGGTGAAATTTCCGGGGTTGACCAATGCGTGGACTATGCCGATTAAGACGCGCATCGATATGCTTTCAACGGGTATTAAGACGCCTGTGGGTATCAAGGTCGTGGGAGATGATCTGGAGACCTTGCAGATGTTGGGCGAGGAAATCGAGACAGTGGTGCGCGATTTGCCGGGTACGCTGAGTGTGTTTGCCGAGCGCGCAGCAGGTGGCAATTATCTGGATTTTGAGATCGATAGACAGGCTGCTGCGCGTTATGGGCTGACGGTTGGGGATGTGCAGGATATTATTATGTCGGCATTGGGCGGGATGAATATTACGCATACTGTGGAGGGTTTGGAGCGCTATCCGGTGAATTTGCGTTATGGGCGAGAGTTGCGCGACAATTTGCCCGCGCTTCGGCGCGTGCTGGTGCCCACGCCGATGGGGGCGCAGATTCCCATTGGACAGTTGGCCGATCTGCGCATTCGGAAAGGACCGCCGAGCATTAAGAGCGAGAATGCGCGGTTAAATGCGTGGGTCTATGTCGATATTGAAGGTGTGGATGTGGGAACTTATGTCGCACGGGCACAACAGGCGGTGTTGGAGCAGGTGCAGATGCCACCCGGATACACCGCGATCTGGAGCGGTCAGTATGAATATATGTTGCGGGCAGAGAAAAAGCTGAAGGTTGTGGTGCCCGTGACGCTGGCGATCATTTTTGTGCTGTTGTATCTGAATTTTAGAAATGTGACTGAGACCGCGATTGTGATGCTTTCTCTGCCCTTTGCTCTGGTCGGTGGGATATGGTTGATGTATATTTTGGATTACGATATGAGTATTGCCGTGGGTGTTGGATTTATCGCGCTGGCGGGATTGGCTGCCGAGACAGGGGTGGTGATGCTGATTTATCTGGATCAGGCTTATGAGAGTATTAGACGCGAAAAAGGCGATGTTTTGACGCTGGCGGACTTAAATCAGGCGGTGATGTCCGGTGCTGTGGAGCGGGTGCGGCCCAAGTTGATGACGGTGTTTTCAACGATGGTTGGTCTGTTGCCGATTATGTGGTCCACAGGCACGGGGTCCGAGGCGATGAAGCGCATTGCAGCGCCTATGGTGGGGGGGATGGTGTCATCGACGATTTTGACACTGCTGGTGATTCCGGCGATTTATGCGTTGTGGAAGGAGCGGAATGTATCCGCAGAATGAAGGCGAGTAATTCGAGCATGAACGCAGATAGACGCAGATGAAAGGCAAGACGTAGGAGTGGGTTTTTAACCCACCCGATGTAAACCCCAAAGTTATTCATTTATCAGGAGGTGTGTTATGAAGTCTCGTATTTTTGCATTATTGGTCATTGGCGCAACAGCGATAGGCATGGCGGGATGGGTCGGCTGTTCGTCAAAGTCGGAGGCGACGACTGTCGAGGTGAAGTTGTCCACGATGCAGTGCGCTATGTGTTCGCATACCATAGAGGAAGCCCTGAAAAAGGTCGATGGCGTTCAGAGCGTGGAAGTCAATCTGGATGCGAAAACAGCGAAGGTGACTTTTGATGACAAGATGACCAGTGTTCCCGCCCTGGAGCAGGCTGTTGTCAAGGTGGGTTATGCGGCGAATGACAAAAAGGCCGATACTGATGCGTATGCAAAGTTGCCCAGTTGCTGCCAAGTTCCTGAGAATTAATCTGCCGATTGTTGGATCAAAGCCTCGGATGTTTTGGTAAATTCGGGGCTTATTTTTATAACTGTGCAACACCCAGCCCCAGCAATGCCAGAGTGATAGCTGATAAGACGCCCAATATTACCGGTTTTATACCGCCTGCTTTCATTGCAGCAAATGCCGTAGATAATCCAACTCCAGCCATCGCGCATATAATAATCCACTTGCCGCTCTGGCTCAATAAGCCAGCCAGGTCTATATGCCGATCGCCTGCACCAAACACAAATTGCTCGGATAAATGTAATGTAACTTCCGGCAAAAAGCCCAGGGTTCGCAGCAGCGCCATTGCCAGAAACAAGACGACAAAACCCGGGACCAGCCTGGAATAACGCACTGGTTCATCGATATAAATCGTCTGTCGCTGCGTATAAGCAAACCACGCCCCCAGCACAAATACGACAGGTCCCAATAGTGAAATGCGCACCAGTTTGACAATTGTCGCCATTTCACCCGCTGTCTGCCCATCTCCTGCATGCGCGAATCCCGCGGCAATTACCTGTGGTGTTGCGTGAATGCCCAATCCACACCAGATGCCATATACTTCTGCATCCAGCATTGCCAGAGATCCAACCACGGGAAATAGCAGCATCGCCACTACGCCCAGCAGATTGATCACCCCGACCGAATACGTTATTTCTTCGTTGTTGGCTTTGATCAGGGGCGCGAGGGCTACAATGGCAGAACTTCCGCAAACCCCTGTGCCCACACCAATCAATAGCCCCATTTTTTTTTCGATGTTAAGCCAGCGCGATATTAGATGGGTGAATACAACAATTATTGCAATCAATATGGTCGCACCAATCAGGACCTGCACTGCGACGCGAATCAAATCGTAAAAATCCAACCGCGCACCCAGGAGCACAATTCCAACGGGTAGCCACTTTTGCACCACTGTATCTATGCCAGGCTTCAGTTTTGCTGTTGACGGCATCGCATTGCACAATAGCAGGCCCAATAACAATGCCAGTAATACTGCGCTCAGGGGATGCTGGCCCGAGGACAGTGTAAACGGAGGAAAAGGCAATGTGTTTAAATATATTGCTGCCCACGACAAGATTACACATACCCCAATGCCTGGCCAGGGACTTTCTTTGGGCCAGATAGAGAGTTTTTTGCGAAATTGCGCTTCAAATGATCGCTCTTTCCCGCTCAGATTCATACCTTCATTTCCCTATAGAAGTGCATTTACATTTTGCACTTCGTCACGCCGAAAATATTCTTCAATACTGAAATATCGCGTTCCCGTATCACACAGTACTGTCACGACTACGTCATTGCTCGAAAGCCTCTGGGCCACGCGCCGGGCCGCCAGTACATTTGCCCCCGAAGAAATTCCGACCAATAATGCCTCTTCTCGCGCCAGAGTTTCCGTCATGTCAAATGCCTCGCGATCTTCTATTGTGATTACCTCATCCAGTATATTGCAATTTAAAATCGATGGAATAAATCCCGCTCCAATTCCCTCGATCGCGTGAGGACCCCGGCTTTTACCACTTAATACAGCCGAACCCGCAGGCTCAACAGCCACTACTTTTGCATCTGGCACTTCTGCCTTGAGTACTTCGCCTACACCCGTAATTGTCCCACCTGTCCCTACTCCTGACACAAAAGCCGTTATCTTTCCCCCTGTTGCTTTTACTATTTCTGGCCCTGTGGTCTGTCGATGGGCTTCTGGATTGGCAGGATTGTCAAACTGCTTTAACTCAATGCAATTTGCATTCTTTTTTACGATCTCCTGCGCCCGCTGTTTTGCGCCATCCATATCGCCCGAGCCGGGTGTGATGACCACTTCGGCCCCGTATCTGGTTACCAGTGCCCGTCGTTCAAAACTCATTGTCTCAGGCATTGTCAATACCAGACGATATTTGAGTTTGGCACATAACATCGCCAGGCCGATTCCGGTATTTCCACTGGTCGCCTCTACAATGGTCATGCCGGGTTTGAGTGTTTTGGCTTTCTCAGCATCTCGAATCATACTTAGCGCGATGCGGTCTTTCACGCTGCCACCCGGATTGAGATATTCCATTTTGGCCAGAATGGTAGCGCCCCCCGCTGGCGACAAATTCTCTAACCGCACCATCGGCGTTCCACCAATGATATCGGAAACGCGACCCACAATAGTCTCTGGCATAGCATTCTCCCTTGGAGGACGAGATCAAATCCCGTGTCCTGTGTATCCGGCGCGAAGGGGTGAGAAATACGAGGTGTGCGCCGGTGTGACAATATAATTCTCGATGGTAAAAAATAAACAGGTTTATGGGCATTGGGATTTATGTGAGGTTTAGAGCTTGGGTGTTTTTTTAAATCAGTTGTGTCTTGAATTATTTGCAGGTGATGAGTATATTCGATTCGAAATATTCTTCAGTCTGGCGAGATACCTGGATATGCAGGTTATAAGGAGGTATTTATGGCTCTTGCGATGACAGAGCAGCAAGAGAGAGATTTTGATGAAAAGGGATTTGTTATTCTCGAGGATTTCTTTACTCAGGACGAGGTGAATCGGCTTTTGCTGGCTATTGATGAGGTGGCAGAGCGGATTCGAGAGGCCGAGGGTCTGGGACCTGATGATCCTTTTGCCGTGCGCAATGCCCTGTCGCAGCACGAGGCGTTTCTCGATTTGATCGATCATCCGCGCATGCTGCCTATGGTGGTGGATGCGATTGGCTGGAATATTCAGATTCGAACTACGCATCTGGACTATCGACCGCCGTATCCCGAGGGTTTGAAAGCAGGTGATGTTGGCGTTGGCAAGGGCGAAGATCAGGAGGTTGGGTACCGCAATGTTGCATGGCATCCCGATTTGGCGAGCGATACGCTATTTCTGGGACCTTCGCTCGATGGACGTCTCCCGTTTATGGAGATTAAGGTTTTTTACGTGCTTTACGATATGACCGAATCCAATTGTGGCAATCTGTGGTTGGTGCCAGGCAGTCACAAGCGCAAGCCAGAAGAATTGCGGGAAATGGGGCGCGAAGTCAATCCGGAAGAGGCGGTTGAGCTCAAGTTGCGGGCTGGTTCTGCGGTGTTGTGGCGAACCGCTGTTTGGCACTGTGTGGGTCCCAATTTGTCGAGAAAAACGCGAAAGATTATGCATGTGGGCTATAATTATCGTTGGCTTCGTCCGACTGATTATATCGCGCAGGATGCGGAGCTTATTGAACGGAGTTCGCCAATTCGGCGTCAGTTGTTGGGCGCGCTGGCATCGGGAAAAGACCCGCTTGGTCCAGAACCAGATTTTCACCCTTCGTCACAATACTGGCTGACTAAGAATTGGGATGATGTTCCGCTGCGAGCCTGGGCACAGGCGCGAGCACAGGATATTCTAAAAAAATAAACCCCAGGAGCGTGCTTCTGGGGTTTGTGGTGTGTCGGGAGCTATTTTAATATTATGGAGGATCAAATTTGTAGCCGACACCGCGTACTGTGGTAATGGCTCTGCCCGATTCGCCGAGTTTGGAGCGCAAGCGGCGAATGTGTACATCAACGGTGCGCATGCCGCCGTAATAGTCATAGCCCCAGATGCTGTCGAGCAGGTCTGATCGGGTAAATACGCGGGTCTCGTGGGTGACCAGATGTTTGAGTAGTTCGTATTCTTTTAGTGTGAGTTCGACAACACTGCCCTTGACGCGCACTTCATAGCGCGCCATATTGATGACGAGGTCGTCTATTTTTAAGGTGTGGTCGTCGGGGGGATGGTCGTCGTTCCAAAGAGCCAGGCGCAGGCGGGCTTCGAACTCGCGCAGGCTATAGGGCTTGATGATAAAATCTGAAATGCCGAGTGAAAAGTCGAGGTTGAGTGCGGTCATTTCATCGGTGATGACGAGTAGGGAACTGTCGTTGGCAGGGCGCTGTTGTTGAAGGTGCGCAATGGCCTGTGCGAGGCGATCGAGGGAGGACTCGGGGTCAATGATGGTCAAGTCAATGCCGTTGGTGGGTATGGGTGGCAAATTGCTCCGCCCCCTCAAAATCACGTGTTCAACTTGATGCCCGATGTATTCGAGGTCTGATTTGAGACGCGCGCCGTAGGCTTCGTCTGCGAGAAGAAGAATAGTTGCCATTGGAGACGAAATAGGGAATAAGGGAGGAACTGATATTACGCATTTTAATGCGCCCGTGTGTAATATCAGTACTGAAAACAGAAAGCCGAAAATTAGTGGCCTCATGGCATTTTGTCAAGGTGTATCTGAGAATACGGGCGCGGGCGTTGACAAAACACTTTTATCACTTTTTATCAAAAAATCGCCTCAGGAGTACATTATGTCTTCTCCTCATGCAATTGCCTATCCCGCCTTCAGGCCGTCCATTATGGGTAGGAATGGCGTGGTTACGTCGGGACACCATCTCGCTTCTCAAGCAGGTATTCAGATTATGAAGGCCGGAGGCAATGCCATTGATGCCGCCATTGCTACAGCCGCTGCGCTCGGTGTGGTTGAACCGCAATCTTCAGGCGCAGGGGGGGATGGTTTTATTTTAATTTACTCGGCTAAGACGGGTACCGTATCTGCCATCAATGCCACTGGCGCAGCCCCAACGGGCGCGACCCGAGAATTTTATCTCCAACGCGGTGGTATTCCAATGAAAGGTATTCTGAGCGTTTCCATCCCCGGCCTGGTAGATGGCTGGCTCGTTGCTCACGAGCACTTTGGCACGCGCCCGCTCGAAGATATTTTTGCGCCGGCAATCGCCTTTTGCGAAGACGGTTTTCCGCTCAGTCACAAATTGGCGGATAGCTTGCGGGGAGAAACAAGACGCTTTGCATCCGATCCATATACGCGGGCGGTTTTTACAAATGATGGTCAGCCTCTCAGTCCCGGAGATATAGTTTATCAGAAGGACTTGGGTAAGACCTTGCGAAAAATCGCCGCAGAGGGCCGCGACGCCTATCGCACGGGTGAAATAGCCCGGGCACTTGTTGCATTCAGCCAGTCGCGAGGTGGTTTGTTTACCGAAGCCGATTTGAAAAACCATTGCGCCCGCATTGGCGATCCCATTGCCGTGACTTACAAAGATTATACGGTGTATGAAACGCCGCCCAATTCGAGTGGGCATATTTTACTTCAAGAACTCAATATTGTCGAAAATTTTGATCTTCAGGCGCTGGGTTGCAATACTGCCGAGAGTATCCACCTTATGGTCGAAGCCAAGAAACTCGCTTTTGCAGACCGAGAAAAATACGTGGCTGATCCAGATTGGATTGATGTGCCGGTTGAAGGACTTCTTTCGAAAGAATATGCAAAAGAGCGCGCTGCGTGTATTGACCTCGAACGCGCTGCTATCCACGTTCCGCCCGGTATCCCGGAATCGGTTGAGGATACTACATGTTTCTGCGTAGCTGACGGCGAGGGCAACGCGGTTTGTCAATTGCAGAGTATTCAATCTGGCTGGGGGGCAAGTCTTATTGCGGGGGATACGGGTATTCTTCTCAACAATCGCATGACTTACTGGCATCTGGAAAAAGATCATCCCAATTGTCTGATGCCCGGCAAGCGAGTTCGCCACACTATGAATCCCGTTATTGTCGCGAAAGACGGTAAACCCGTTCTGATATGCGGCACCCCGGGCGCAGATACACAGGTGCAGACGAATTTGCAATTGGTGACACATATTCTGGAATTTGGCATGACGCCTCAAGAGGCTGTTGAAGCCCCCCGCTGGCGTTCTTTGCAAAATCCCATGGAATCCACGGTTCCCCATACCTGCGAAGATGTGCTTCAACTCGAAAGCCGTTTTCCTACAATCGAGTGCGAAGCTCTGGCTCGGAAAGGTCACGACCTTCGCTACCTCTCAAATTGGGGTGGGCCGGGAAATGCACAGGCCATTCAGATCAATCCCGAGACCGGGACCCTGATGGGCGGTTCAGATCCCAGGCGAGATGGATACGCCGTTGCTTTTTAAGAGGAACAATTATGAAAATCAAAGATATCCGCGCAGTTGCCGTCGATATTTCTCCCGATCAAAAAACAGAACCTCGCGTCCCAAAGCTGCCCACAGATGGGTTTATTAGCCCTATGGCGCGATATCCCGAATTTAAAAAATCGAAGTGGAGTTCAAATTGGACCCGCGCAGCCTGTGTCGTGACCGCGCATGACGGCACCTGGGGAATTGGTTTCACCATCAATAGCGGTCCGGTGCTCAGTATTATCAACGATCATTTTGCCCCTTTGCTCGAAGGGCAAAATTGCATGGCGACTGAAAAGTTATGGGATATGATGCGCCGCGCTTCTTCGCCTTATCATACGGCGGGTTTGTCCAGCTATGCCATCAGTGCTGTGGATAATGCCCTGTGGGACTTGAAAGGAAAAATTTTGCAGCGTCCTGTTTACGAGCTTTTGGGCGGTCCTCAAAAAGAAAAAATTTTCTGTTATGCCAGCAATACAGATATATCTTATGGTACGGAAAATAGCATTGAATGGTTTCTCGAATTGGGTTTCAAGGCGGTCAAGCTTTTTGCGCGATATGGACCGGAGTCCGGTATTGAGGGGATAAATAAGACTGAAGAGCTGGTTGCAAAAACGCGCGAGCAGATTGGCGATGATGTGGAACTCATGCTCGATGCGTGGATGTCGCTCAATGTCGAGTACACGGTTCGCCTCGTCGAAGCTCTGAGGCCGTATCGCCTCAAGTGGCTTGAAGATTACGTGCTGCCCGAAGATATGGAAAGCTATATGAAAGTGCGCCAGCGCGTCCCCGGGCAGATTCTCGCAACGGGCGAACACTGGTACACCATTCATCCCTTTGCTACAGCCGCGAGCCAGGGGCTTGTCGATATTTTGCAGCCCGATATTCAGTGGGCAGGTGGTGTCACGGCTTTGATGCGAATATGCCATATTGCCGAGGCGCATGGGCTAACGGTTATCAGCCACGCGGGCATGAATTATCCCTATGGTCAGCACCTTTCTTATGCTATGCCGGCGATACAGTGGGGCGAGCGTTCCGAAGGGGTATCGCCTCCAGGCGTCCCGCTTGAAGAACGCGTCGCGCTGCCGGGAACCCCTGTGATCAAAGACGGTTATCTCATTCCGAGCAATGCCCCCGGTTTTGGTCTTGAAATCACGAAGGACTGGTTGGAGCAAAAGGTCAGGGCGAATAGACGAATAGACGAATAGACGAGAAAAGCGCGAATAGACGAACCCCACCCTACCACCCAGAGTCAGCGCAAACTCCATTCGCTGATTCGTAGATTCGCTGATTCGTAGATTCGCAGATTCGCAGATTCGCAGATTCGTAGGAGACGATATGGCGCAAGAGTGGAAACACTTGCTCAAGTTTCGCTGCACTCGCTGTGGAAATTGCTGCCGAGACCCCATTGTTCTGGTTACCGACGAAGATGTGCGCCGCATTATTGAGGGCACAGATCAGGCTGCTTGTGATGTTGTCGATTTTTATAAGCCGAGTGAGATTGAATGGGGCGAAGATCAACCCGGCTGGATACGTCTGAGGTCTGGCCAGCGCATTATGGGATTGCGCCGAACCGAGAGCGGATGCCAATATCTGGGTGAAGACGATTTGTGTACTATCTACGATTATCGCCCGGTGACTTGTAGAAGGTATCCATTTGATCTCGAGTTTGATGAAGAGGGCGATATCGAGTTGCTCAGCATTAGCCAATCTACCGATTGTCCGTATGAGCTCGACGGGTACACGCCATTGGGTGAGATTAAGGCTATTGCAAAATGGGAGACGTGGGAAGAAGAACCCTATTATGCCAGAGTTGAAGCGTGGAATGCGCGCAAAGAGACGGGCGGGAAAAAGACATTTCTCAAATTTATTGGGTTGGGATGAAATGGAAGATAGTCTATGAGTCACAACATTTTTGAGCGCGCTGAAGAATTTATCTATAATAATGCGCGGCTGCTCGAGCGACAGTTGTTTGCCTATCATTTCAAAGGGGGTTCACGGGAGCAGGTGCTGACAGCGCTTCGCGCCTATCAGAATGAAGATGGCGGATTTGGGCATGCCCTTGAACCGGATATTCGCTGTCCAGAAAGCCAACCCGTGCCGGTGCAGCACGCGCTTGAGTTTCTCAATGCCGTGGGTTTTGATGCCGATATGGTGCAGCGCGCCTGCGATTATTTGATGGAGATTACTACGCCCGAAGGTGGTGTTCCGTGGTTGTTGCCTTCTGCACATCGCTATCCGCGAGCATCATGGTGGAATACAGTTGAAAATCCACCGGCATCTCTGAATCCAACGGCTGCGATTGCTGGTTTGTTACACAAGAATCGCGTTCAACATGCGTGGGTAGATTGCGCGACCACGTACTGCTGGTCAAAGATAGCCGATCTGCAACCTGCGGAAATGCATGAAATGGGTGTGGTGCTGACTTTTCTCTATTATGTGCCGGACCGGGCGCGCGCAGAGCGCGAAATTGAGCGTCTGGTCGGTGGGATGTTTTCTGCGGGTCTCGTTGCCGATGCAAATGCTACAGGCTATGTCCGCAAGCCGCTCGACTGGGCGAGTACGCCCGATCATCCGCTTCGCGATTACTTTCGAGAAGAGGATATTGCGGCAAATCTCGATGCAATTGTTGCGGGACAACAAGCAGATGGGGGGTGGAATATTACCTGGCAAGCCGTGAGTCCGGGTTGCGAACTCGAATGGCGCGGCTGGGTGACGCTGGGTACACTGCTGACGCTCAGGGCGAATGGGCGATTGTAATTGTACAGAGAGTTATCATGTTGATTGCTAAGATAGAAGGGCACTACCACTTTCTCAAGGGTATTGACCCCTATTCCTGCGGCGTTATTGCCGATCCCGGCTGGGAGATTGTCCATGTGACACTGGAACAGGCGCTGCCCTGGCGGCATGGGTTTGATCGGGTTGAGGCGCATTTGCAGGAGGTCGGGCGAGATCTACAGGCATTGTGCGGTATGGAATTGCGTTCGCCTGCGCCTTTTACGATGGCGGGGTTCATTGCTTTCAATCGGGATTATTGTCAGGTGCTCAAGGCATGGGACCTGTACGTGGGAGAGTTGAATCCAGTAGCGCGCACCAATGTGGCACCGCTGTTCGATCCGCCGGGGGAACCGGTGCTGCACGCATTTTCCTATACGGTGCCAGCAGCGACTGATATACCCCGGACTCTGGTGATCGCCGGGGCAGGGGAATTGCGCGAGGGGGTACTTGTGGAGCAGGGTATTGTCCGCAGTGGGGATATCAGTGCAGAAGCGATGCGGGAGAAGGTTAGTTATGTGGTGGATGTAATGGTCGAGCGTTTGTTTGGTCTGGGTGGGGCTTGGGAGATGATCAATGCGGTGGATGTGTACACGGTGCATTCTCTGGACGGGCTGGTAGAGGATATTTTGTTCAATCGCATTGGGCCAGCCCGACGGCACGGTTTCCGCTGGCACTTTACCCGGCCGCCAGTGGTCGATATTGAATTTGAGATGGATATGCGAGGGGTGCGTCGTGATCTGGTGATATAAGATCACGGGCAGAGATGGGGTGGGCTGATTGCGAAATGATATTTTTTCTTGACATATTCCACTGAGATTGCGTAAGTTATTCAATCTAAAATACATTATTACTTCTTTTCCCAAGTCTTCTATTATGCGCTCAATTTCTACATTGGCGATTTCCACCATGCGAGACGGTGTACAACTGCGTATCCGTTCTTTGCGCCTTTCTATTGCAGGGCGAGTTCTGCTCATTCTGCACCTTCTCCTGCTCGTGAGCCTTTTTCTATCTATTATCATTCATTAGTTTCAGGCTCTTTCCCCAACTCTTGCGACAACACCCATAATAAGGACAGAGCCTGTGATTTACTCATAGGTCGTTGTCACTTCATGTATTCGGGAAATGTTTAATGACTCACAAACACACGATAAGTGCCCTGGTCGAAAATCATTTTGGCGTTCTGTGCCGCGTTGCAGGCCTTTTTTCCAGTCGCGGATTCAATATCGATAGTCTGTCCGTTGGCGAGACAGAAGACCCGAGTATTTCTCGCATGACCATTGTCGTCGGTGGCGACGATAGCGTGCTCGAGCAAGTGGTCAAGCAATTGGATCGCCTCATTGACGTCATTCGCGTGATCGATATTACACAGGGCCAATTTGTTGAACGCGAACTCATGTTGGTCAAGGTCAAAGCCGATACAACAACGCGTGCAGAAATTATCCAAATTGCCGAAGTGTTTCGCTCAAATATTGTCGATGTATGTCCCAGATCGATGACCATAGAGGTTACGGGCAAAAATGATAAAATTCAAGCTATCATTGGCATGCTCAGTTCTTTTGGCATCGAGGAAATCGCGCGTACAGGCACAGTTGCCCTGTTGCGAGATTCCGCGACACAATAAGGAGGTGATGCAGATGGATCCCGATCTCGGTGATCTTACCGAAGAACTCGCTCTCGTTTGGCAGATGGGGATAGACCGCCAGAGCGTTCCATCTGCCCATTTCCTCTTCGATTCTGGCATGTTTTAGGGAATAACAATGTCAAACGCGAAAAATAAAGACCGCGTCATTATTTTTGATACCACTTTGAGAGACGCGGAACAGACGCCGGGGGCTTCGCTCGCGTTGCGCGAAAAAGTTGAAATTGCCCATCAACTCGCGCGGCTCAATGTCGATGTTATCGAGGCCGGATTTCCCATATCGTCCGATCAGGACTTCAATGCCGTGCGGCGTATCGCACACGAGGTTGAAGGTCCTGTTATTTGCGGTCTGTCTCGCGCAATTTTCAAAGATATTGACCGCGCAGGTGAAGCTTTGAAAGATGCGCCAAATCCGCGCATACACACGTTTATTGGGACATCGCCGCTCCATATTTCCATGGTTGGCAAAACGCCCGCTCAAGTTCTGCAAATGGCTGTTGATGCGGTTGCGCGAGCTAAGTCGCATTGCGACGATGTGGAGTTTTCGCCGATGGATGCTGCGCGCACAGAGCCGCAATATCTCCTCGACGTGATCGAGGCTACCATTGAAGCGGGTGCGACAACCATCAATATACCCGATACCGTGGGCTACGCCGTTCCCGACCAGTTTGGCCGCATTATTCGCAATATTTGCGAGAAAGTGCCCAATGTCGATCGCGCCATTATCAGTGTCCACTGCCACGACGATTTGGGCATGGCGACTATCAATGCTCTCGAAGCACTCAGAAATGGCGCGCGTCAGGTCGAATGCACGGTTAATGGGTTGGGTGAACGCGCGGGCAATACCTCGCTTGAAGAAGTGGTTATGGCCGTCAAGACGCGCGGGGATTATTTCGATCTCTATACGGATATCAAGACGCGCGAAATCGTAAATACGAGCCGTCTGGTCAGCCGCCTCATGGGTATTGTCGTTCCGCCCAACAAGCCCATTGTAGGAGCCAATGCATTTGCACATAGTTCGGGTATCCATCAGGACGGGGTACTCAAGGACCGCGAAAATTTCGAAATTATCGATCCCAAATCTGTGGGCTGGGAAGAATCGAGTATTGTGCTTACGGCGCGTTCTGGTCGCCACGCATTGCGCCATCGTCTGGAAGAGCTCGGCTATCATCTCAATCAGGATGAATTAAATATCGCTTATGAGCGTTTTGTCAAAGTTGCAGATAAAAAGAAGGAAGTTTATGACGAAGATCTCATGGCTATTGTGGAAGATGAAATTCGAGACTTTCCCATGCGGTTCGTGCTGGACTATTTGCATACTGTGAGTGGCACCGGTACGGTTCCCTCTGCGACGGTTCGCATTGGTATTGACGGTAAAAACCACGTCCAGGAATCTGCCTGGGGCGATGGACCGGTAGATGCAACGTATCGGGCGATCAAGAAAGCCACAGATAATACAAATACAAAAGTGGAAGAATATACTATCCGCGGCGTTACCGGGGGTGCCGAAGCGATGGGAGAAGTCACGGTCAATGTGTCGTGCAATGGACGCCTGACCAGGGGACGCGGCGTTTCAACCGATATTATCGAAGCCAGTGCCAAAGCTTTTCTCGATGCGCTCAATCGCCTGGCCATTCAGCAAGACAATCACAAGGAGCGAGAACCAACCGTTTAGAATAGAGGTTATAGATGGGTCAAAGTTTATTTCACAAAGTTTGGGATGCGCATGCGGTGCGAACGCTGCCTTCGGGGCAGACGCAGTTGTTTATCGGCCTGCATCTCGTTCACGAGGTTACCAGCCCGCAGGCTTTTGATATGCTCAGAGAGCTGGGTCTCACCATTGCGTATCCAGATCGCACATTTGCCACGGTTGATCACATTGTGCCCACAAGCGATGTGGCACGCCCATTTGCCGATGAGATGGCCGAGGACATGATGATCGCCATCGAAGAAAATGCCCAACAGTTTGGCCTTTCTTTTTTTGGGCTCGACGACGAGCGTCAGGGTATTGTCCACGTTATTGGTCCTGAACTGGGTCTGACACAGCCGGGCATGACCATTGCCTGCGGCGATAGCCACACTTCAACGCACGGAGCTTATGGCGCCATTGCATTTGGCATTGGCACCTCGCAGGTGCGCGATGTGCTTGCCACACAATGCCTGGCGATGGATCCTCTCAAAGTGCGCCGCATTGAAGTATCAGGCACGCTGGGCAAGGGGGTTTACGCCAAAGATGTCATTCTCAATATTATTCGCAATCTCGGCGTAAAAGGCGGTACGGGCTATGCTTACGAATATGCCGGATCCGCTATTGAAGCTATGGATATGGAAGCGCGCATGTCGGTGTGCAATATGTCTATTGAAGGCGGCGCGCGCGCGGGGTACGTGAATCCCGATCAGACGACTTATGACTATCTGCGGGGACGCACTTATGCACCTTCGGGCGAAGCTTTTGATCGCGCGGTTTCCTGGTGGCGTTCTATGGCTTCCGATGCCGATGCCGATTACGACGATGTTTATCATCTCGATGGCTCCGCTCTTGAGCCTACTGTGACATGGGGTATCACGCCGGGGCAGGCACTTTTTGTATCAGAAAAAGTACCGGCGCTGACGGATCTGCCCGACGATGAGCGCGATGTTGCAGCCGAAGCGTATGATTATATGGACTTAAAACCGGGTACGGCTATATCTGGTATGCCGATTGACGTGGCTTTTGTGGGGTCGTGTACCAACAGCCGTATCTCTGACCTCAGAGAAGCTGCCAGAGTCGCCGAGGGACACAAGGTGGCCGATGGCGTCAAAGCGCTTGTTGTGCCGGGGTCCAAATCCGTTCTCAAGACAGCCGAAGCGGAAGGCTTGCACCACATTTTTGAAGATGCTGGCTTTGAATGGCGCGGTGCGGGGTGTTCGATGTGTTTGGCTATGAATCCCGACAAATTGCAGGGACGCGAAGTGTGCGCGTCGTCGAGCAATCGCAATTTCAAAGGGCGTCAGGGCAGTCCCACGGGACGCACGCTCTTGATGAGTCCCGCAATGGTCGCAGCCGCGGCTATCGCAGGTGAGGTTATTGACGTACGCGCGATGTAAAAGCGCGAATAGACGAATAGACGAATAGACGAATGGCGATACACACTGATTTTGGGAGGATGGGCGGGATTCGCAGATTCGTTGATTCGTTGATTCGTCTATTGAAAGGTTATTTATGAATTCATCAGTGATTCAGCAGGTAGAAGGGCGCGCGATTCCCGTTCGGGGAAATGACATCGATACCGATCGCATTATTCCCGCGCGATATCTTCGCGCCATCACGTTTGACGGCCTGGGTGAGCACGCATTTGAAGACGACCGCAAATCAAATCCCGATCACCCATTTGATGATCCGCGCTATCAGGGCGCATCCGTACTCATCGCCAATGACAACTTTGGATGTGGATCATCCAGAGAACACGCGCCTCAGGCGCTGATGCGCTGGGGGATTTGTGCCATTGTGGGCGAATCTTTTGCCGAAATTTTTTTGGGCAATTGCACGGCTATGGGCGTGCCTTGTCTGACGGCTTCGACCGGGGATATTGTCAAAATTCAGGACGCTGCCGAAGCAGATCCACAACGGGAAATGACTGTTGATTTAAAAGAGAAAAAATTGACATTTGGCGATATAGAAGTCGATCTGCAGATTGCAGAAGGCAATCGGCTCCAACTCATTGAAGGCGCGTGGGATGCTACAGGCATGCTCCTCGAAGGCCGCGATGCGGTGCGGGAGGTTGCCAATAAACTTCCCTATGTTACGGGCTTTTAATCTTTTTTACGCCCGCATCTCGCGGGCGTTTTTGCGAGTTATTATGTATTCTCACATGCGAACAGGCAGGAGATATTATCCGGGCACTCGTTGCCCGGAAGCCATTGGTTTGGGAATTGGATCGTTTTGCATGACCCATATTGGATAACTTTACCCAAACCAGAGGAAATCACATGTCTGAACTTGTACAAATCTACGATTCGACCCTTCGAGACGGCGCGCAGGCAGAGGGTATTTCATTTTCCGCTGAAGACAAAACCATGATTGCACAGCATCTCGATGCGATGGGCATTCACTATGTTGAAGGCGGTTGGCCCAATCCGACGAATCCCAAGGATCTCGAATTTTTTGACCGCGTACGCGATCTCGAATTTCACAACACCAAAATTGTCGCCTTTGGCAGTACATGCAGGGTTGACAATCCGCCCGAAGACGATCCCACCCTCACCACTTTGCTCAGGGCAGGAACAGAGGTCATCACGCTCTTCGGGAAAAGCTGGACGCTTCACGTGACCGATGTGTTGCGGGCAACACTGGACGAAAACCTGCGAATTATCAGGGATTCTTGTGCCTGGCTCAAGGAGAACGGGCGAGAAGTTATTTACGATGCCGAGCACTTTTTTGACGGTTATAAAGCCGATCCCGAATACGCGCTGGAAACTTTGTTGGCTGCGCAAGAAGGCGGGGCAGAGGTGCTCGTTTTGTGCGACACCAATGGCGGTACGATGCCATATCAGATACAACAGATTATCAGCGGTATTCAACCCAGGCTCGATGTCCCTCTGGGTATTCACACGCACAATGATGCGGGAATGGCTGTGGCCAATAGCATTGTCGCACTCGAAATGGGTGCCACGCATGTGCAGGGTACGATCAATGGATATGGGGAGCGCTGTGGCAATGCCAACCTGTGTTCGGTGATTCCAAATATTGAATTTAAGCTGGGGAAGACGGCTATTGGCGCGACAAATCTCACAAAGCTCATGGAATTATCGCGGTTTGTCAGCGAAATCGCCAATGTCTATCACGACCACCGCCAACCTTATGTGGGCGAGAGTGCTTTTGCACACAAAGCAGGTGTTCACGTCGATGCCATGCTCAAACAACCCGTCGCGTATGAACACTGCGATGCGGAATCTGTAGGCAATCAGCGCCGTTTTTTGCTTTCAGAACAATCGGGCGGCGGGGCTGTTGCTGCAAAATTGCACCATCTGATTCCGGGCCTGGACAAACGTCATCCAACTGTCCAGAAATTGCTGCAAAAAATTAAGCAACTCGAACACGAGGGCTATGTTTTTGAAGCCGCTGAAGCGTCGTTTGAAATTATCGCCCGCCAGATATTGGGCAGTATTCGCAGACCGTTTAAGCTCATCAATTACAGGACGATCAATCGCAAAAGTGCTGCAGGCTCTGAAGTAGAAGCCATTGTGAAAATAGAAATTGAAGGACAGATCTACCACACGGTTGGCGAAGGCGATGGTCCTGTCAATGCCCTCGACTCGGCATTGCGCCTGGCTCTTGAACCCAAGTATCCCATGCTGAAAGATGTGCGTCTTGAAGACTACAAGGTGCGCGTGTTATCCAGTGCCGATGGTACGGCAGCTAAAGTGCGGGTGCTGATCGAGTCTTCTGATCGGCGGCGCGTGTGGAGTACTGTGGGTGTATCTGAAAATGTCATCGAAGCCAGTTGGACAGCACTGGTCGATAGTTTGACTTATAAATTGCTACTTGACGGTATTATCGTTGTTGACTGACCCTTTTCAAAGAGTATCGTATGCAAATCAATTCTCGCCGCATTGAACGCTTGCCGCCCTATGTTTTTCACGAGGTCAATGCCCGCAAGATGTACCTGCGGCGCAAGGGCGTTGATATTATTGATCTGGGTATGGGCAATCCCGATCAGCCGACGCCGCCACATATTATCGATAAACTCACTGAGGTTGTCCGCGACCCCAAGACGCATGGATATTCGCCATCGGCGGGCCTTCCGGCTTTGAGGCGGGCGATTTGTCGCCATTACAAACGCCGTTTTGGCGTTGATCTCGATCCGGAAACAGAAGCTATTGTCACGATTGGCTCGAAAGAGGGACTGGCGCATATTTGTCTCGCGCTTCTCGATCCGGGCGATCTCGCCATTGTGCCAAATCCGGCATATCCCCTGCATCTTTATGGTGTTGCGATTGCCAATGGCAATGTCTTCAGCATGCCTTTGCGCCCGGAAAAAGAATTTGTGCCAGACCTGCAAATGATCCCGCGAGAATTGTGGCCCAAACCCAAAGTGATGATTTTTAATTTTCCCCACAATCCCACCACGGCTACTGTCGATATTTCTTTTTTTGAGGAGATTGTGGATTTTGCCCGCCGTCAAAATATTATTGTTATTCACGATATGGCCTATTCGGATATTGCGTTTGACGACACTGTGGTGCCGAGTCTTTTACAGGTTAAGGGTGCCAAAGAAGTGGGGGTTGAATTTTACACGATGTCCAAGTCCTACAATATGGCTGGTTGGCGCGTCGGGTTTTGCCTCGGAAATCCAGAGGTGATTAAAGCGCTTTCCGTGATTAAAAATTACTACGATTACGGCGTTTTTACTCCCATACAGGTCGCTGCAATTTCCGCGCTTGATGGCCCGCAAGACTGCGTGCAGCAATCGGCCGCTATGTACCAGAGTCGCAGGGATACGCTGGTAGAAGGTCTCAATCGCATCGGTTGGCCCGTCAACAAGCCCAAAGCGTCGATGTTTGTTTGGGCGCCTATTCCAGAAAAGTATCGGTATCTCGGTTCTATGAATTTTTCCCTCAAGCTCATGGAGGAGGCCGAACTCGCGGTTTCTCCCGGTATTGGTTTTGGCGATATGGGCGAGGGATATGTACGCATTTCTCTGGTCGAAAATGAACACCGAATCCGCCAGGCTGTTCGCAATGTCAAACGCGCGCTTTTTTAATCGAAAGAAGGTTTATTGTGGCGATTAATGAAAAAACTATCTGTCCTCCAAAAGGCTATATGGCCGCGGGACTTCATTGTGGTCTCAAAGATGGGGATGAGAAAGATCTCGCGCTTATTTTTTCTGATCGAGCGGCTTCTGCAGCGGGGATGTTTACGACAAATCGCGTGTGTGCAGCACCCGTGCATCTCAATCGGGAACACCTGCAAAATGGACGGGCGCGAGCCGTTGTGGTTAATAGCAAAAATGCCAATGCGTGTACCGGAGATCAGGGCATGGCCGATGCGCGCCAGATGGCGCAATGGGTGGGCAGTGGATTGGATGTTGCACCAGAAGACGCGCTGGTCAATTCGACGGGGGTCATCGGTGTGCCTTTGCCGATGGGGTGTCTTGAAACGGGTATCCGAAATATTATTCCGCAACTCGATGTTGGGGGATGGGACGATGCTTCAGAGGCAATTATGACGACTGATACCGTGCCGAAGAAAGCATCTGTGCGATGTGAAATAGATGGGTGCGAGATCACCATTGCCGGGATAGCCAAGGGCGCGGGTATGATTGCGCCAAATATGGCGACTATGCTCGCTTTTGTGCTCACGGATGCAGCGCTTTCCCCAGGGGTACTCCAGGACGCGCTTTGTGAAGCTGTTACACAATCTTTTAATTGCATTACTGTTGACGGCGATATGAGTACCAACGATACGGTTCTGGCTCTGGCAAATGGCGCGGCGAGGAAGAGCGAACTCGCAGGCGAAGACTTTCGGGTCTTCCAGGCTGCGATCAATGCAGTCTGTATTAGTCTGGCCAAACAAATTGCTCGCGATGGCGAAGGTGCGACCAAACTTATCACTGTTCGCGTTGATGGCGCAGGTACCGAGGCTGATGCACGCACTGTGGGGCTGTCTGTCGCCAATTCAAATCTCGTCAAGACCGCTGTTTTTGGACGCGATCCCAATTGGGGGCGAATTTTGTGTGCAGCGGGTTATGCTGGCGTTGACATTGATCCCGACCGCACAGCCGTTTCAATGGCTGGCATCCCCATTTATGATAATGGTAGTGGTCTTCCTTTTGACCAGGACCACGCTATCGAAGCTCTGGGTGCTTCCGATATCGATATTGACATCAATTTGAACATCGGCGAGGCATCGGCCACTATTTATACGTGTGATCTGACTTATGATTACGTCCGCATAAATGCCGAATACACGACATAACACTTCATATGCCCAAATCTCCTTTTACACAGCGCGTTCTCAATATCCAGGCTTCTGCGACGGTATCGGCTTTTGCCAGGGCAGGAGAACTGAGACGACAGGGCGTTGATCTCATTTCTCTCGTTGCAGGGGAACCCGATTTTGAGACTCCTGAACATATAAGAGATGCTGCGATTCGCGCTATTAAAGCGGGCCATACGCGATATACGAATCCCGCGTCGGGCATTCCCGAACTCAAAGACGCGATATGCGACAAGTTTGAGCGCGACAATAATTTGCATTATGACCCTTCACAAATTATTGTGACGTGTGGGGCAAAACAAACCATTTTTGACGCTATTATTGTTTTAATAGAGGAGGGGGACGAAGCCATTATTCCCGCTCCTTATTGGACGAGCTATGCCGATCAGGTGCGCTTAATGGGTGGCAATCCGATCATTGTGCCGACCACTCAGGACTCGGATTTTTGCATGACGGCGCGGCAACTTCAGGATGCCATTACCCCAAGAACAAAATTTGTGCTCTTAAATAGTCCCTGCAATCCAACGGGAACGGTTTATGCCCGTGAAAATCTGAATGCACTGGCCGATGTGATTGCGGGTGCTAATATTTATGTGATTGCCGATGAAATCTACGAAAAGCTCCTCTACGAAGATGCCGAGCATGTGTCTATTGCCGCTTTGTTACCCGGGCTGGCAGATAGAACACTGACTGTCAATGGGGTATCAAAATCCTATGCGATGACCGGATGGCGCGTGGGGTATGGCGCAGGTCCCCAGAATTTGATTGATCTTATGATTAAAGTCCAGACCCAGGAGACCACAAATACGTGCTCGATTTCCCAATACGCCGCGCTCGAAGCACTTACAGGCCCTCAAGATTGTGTCGAATCGATGCGGCGAGCTTATGTTAAACGACGCAATCAAATTGTTTCTCGTCTCAATCGGATGCCGGGCGTGTCTTGCAATATGCCTCTGGGCGCGTTTTATGTTTTTCCCGATATCTCTGAATACATTGGCAGGTCGTCATCTTGCGGGCGCATTGACAGCGATGTTGCACTTTGCAATTTTCTGCTCGAAAAAGCGCGTGTCGCCTGCGTTCCCGGTACGGGTTTTGGAGCGCCGGGGTATCTGCGGTTTTCCTATGCTGCGTCACCTGAGCATATCGCCCGGGGCATGGATCGCATTGAAGCGGCTTTGACCGCACTTTTATAAAGGAAGACATTCATGAGCGACCGATCGTATCTCGATTTTGAACAGCCACTGGCCGAGTTGGAGGAGAAAATCGCCGCGCTTCGGAAACGGGCTAAAGCGGAAGGTCTGGATGTGACTGACGCAATTGAAGTTCTCGAGAAACGCCACGCGAAACTCGAACGCGAGATTTTTCGCAATCTCACGCGGTGGCAAAAGTATCAGTTATCGCGCCACCCCCAGCGCCCTTATTCGCTGGACTATATCGACCGTATAACTTCTGATTTTATCGAACTGCACGGCGATCGCTGTAGTGGAAATGATCAGGCGATTGTCGGGGGGCTGGCGTATTTTGCAGACCAACCCATCGTCGTTATCGGGCAGCAAAAAGGGCGCAATACAAGAGAGAATCTCAAGCGCAATTTTGGCCTGCCACATCCGGAAGGATATCGCAAAGCCCTGAGGTTGATGCAATTGGCTGCCAAATTTGGTCGGCCCGTGCTTTGTATGGTCGATACACCGGGCGCGTTTCCAGGTCTGGCCTCGGAACAGCGAAGCATATCAGAAGCCATTGCTCGCAACCTTTTTGAGATGGCCCGACTACCTGTTCCCATTGTCGTTGCTATTATCGGTGAGGGCGCGAGTGGAGGGGCACTGGGTATTGGGGTAGGTGACCAAATCCTCATGCTCGAAAATGCCTGGTACTCTGTGATCAATCCCGAATCCTGTTCGCTCATTCTCTGGCGCAACCGCGACAAACGCACAGAAGCCGCAGAAGCCATGAAAATCTCGGCTGAAGATCTCCTGGACCTCGGTGTCATCGACAGCATTGTGCCAGAGCCTTATGGGGGGGCACATCGCAACTTTGAGCAGGCCGCGCAAAATCTCAAAAAAGCCGTTTTAGACGCTCTTGCAGAGATTGTCAAAATACCCGTTGAAAATCTTCCAAAATTGCGGGTTGAAAAATTCAATCGAATGGGGATTTGGGAAGAGTCTCATAAATAACGGGATCGTACACTTAGGCCGAATATCCACGTCCGAAAACGTATGCGTTTTTCAAGAGTTATTCTTCCGTTACAATGTCGTACATCCAGCCTGCATATCCGCTCTGAGAGTCCCTAAAAATTTTTTTATTTAGCAATGTTCTTAAGTTTCAAGACCTTATTTCAATCACCCAAAAAAAATCGACATTAAAGGTCAATTTAGTAGTTGACGCGCGGACTTTCACTATATATATTCTATGTGTGATTTGAAAGAAATTTTTAGTATATCTCTATATTTTTAATATAGTTACAGGTATTTTTATGTTAGGTGGATGGAGGTTGCTCTAACCTTCCAGCCCTGAATTGGTCCAGGAGGAATTTGGGTTGGCCTTTAACGGTCAAACTATGGTATTACCGGGGGAGATAATACTATGGTACTGGCCGACATACTGAAGAAACCACATCCCTATTTTGGTGCACCCCAATCAGCTAAGGCTGATGGGAAAGACCCCTTCATCCACCTTTACAAAAAAGCGATCCTATCTGGATCGCTTTTTTCTTTGTTTTTGTCCAACAATGCCTAAGGTTCATTATTCTTTATCCACGGCACGATATCGATGTGTCCGCGGTCTATTCTCACTGCGATTGCACCCGAATGATCGGTTCGCCAAATTTGTATCCCCATCTCGCGAAAGCGCTGCACAACTTCTGGCGAAGGATGCCGGAACCTATTGTTTTTTCCGCACGATATGGCCACAATGCTGGGATTGACACCCGCGAGAAATTCGGGCGTTGAGGAAGTGCGCGAGCCGTGGTGCGCTGCTTTGAGGATGTTTGAGCGCAGGCGATGGTCCCAGCGCATCAGGTCGCCATCTGTCTCGTGCTCTATGTCTCCGGTCAACAATATCGATGTTCCCTGATAGACGATTCGAATGACGACCGAACCATTATTCACGCCATCAGGTGCCGGTCCCGAGTTGGAAACATAAGCCGATGTCGGATGGAGGACCAGGCCGCCAATCCCTACCAGACTATCTCCCGCAGCCACAGTATGATATCTGATACCTTTTGTCTTTACGACCTCTTGAAGCCGTTTGCCCGTAAAAGAATCGACGTGCTGTCCCGCGTCGAGATAATGACCTACCGATAGGTGTTCCAAAACGGAAATCAGGCCACCAATATGATCGGCATGTGGATGAGATCCAACCACGACATCGATATGGTCGATACTCTGACTTTTGAGAAATGGGAGAATCACGCGTTTTCCCATGTCGGTGTATTGCGTGCGAATACCACCATCGACCAGAAGTGTTAGCCCATTTGGGTATTTGCAAAAAATGGCATCGCCCTGACCGACATCGAGAAAATAGACTTCAAGAGCTGATTCTGTTTGCCAGATATTTCTCCAAATCCCGATATTTGCCAGAACAAGGGCGATTATGAGACAATAAGTACTCCAGAGCCGTCTGGCAGTCGGGTGAATCAGAGGAATCAGGACCAGATAAATCGCAAAGATAACCCAGGAGAGATGTGCAACTTCAAAGGCGGACCACTCTGGCTCGGCCATAAATTCTGTACATTTGATTGCCGTGCTCAAAACGAGCCAATTCGCGGCGTTTAATATCGTCGCCAGAGGTCCCCAACAGGCGAAAGCCAATACGGTCAGGAGGCCCAGTCCAACGCCAACGCCTATGAGTGGTACGACAATTAAATTTGCAATCAAGCCAATGACCGACACCAGTCCAAAATATGCCACAACAAAGGGAAGGGTCGTTGCCTGAGCGGCGAGAGAAACCGCCAATGGCCCTGCGATACAGGTATCGTACCATCCCTTTTTTTGGGGTAACAGATCTCGCAGTGGCCGATAAAAGATCAAAATGCCGCCCGTGGCTACAAATGACAGTTGAAAACCCACATCGAATAAATCCTGCGGTCGAGCGATTAACAGCCCCAAACCCGCTATACCCAGGATATTTCCACCGTCTATATCGCGTTGTCCCACCATGCCCAAAAGTGCCACACAGCCCATCGTCGAAGCGCGCACGACTGAAGGGGGCAACCCGGTTATCAGCGCGTAAAATATCAGCGCGCAGATCGTCAATGCGGCAGTGATACCCCGCCCGATCCCCAGTATCTTTAGCGAGAAAAATATAGCTCCAGCAATCAATCCCACGTGGAGTCCAGACACCGCTAAGACGTGGTTGACGCCGGTTTGCGTAAATGCGGTTTTGACTTCTTTGGGCACAGCATGCTTTGCGCCTAAAAGTACCCCTTTCAAGAGGCCAGCCGGTCCCCCGGAGAGATTCTGCTCAATTGCCCGGCGAATGAGACTTCTGACGGGTAATACGATCTGCGCCCACCAGTCGTCTTTTTCGCGTCGTTGTGCAATAATCTGAGAAGGCTTTTGCACCGTGCCCAGAGCATCAATGCCCCTTCGCTTCAGGTAGTTCCGGTAATCAAATGCGCCTGGATTTCGCGGGGGATCCGGTTGATAAAGCTGTATCTGCAATTGTATTCGATCCCTGTAGGCGGGCAATGCGGTACCCGCCTTAAACCTGATTAGCGCCCTGCCACTTACAGCGCGCACCGTGTCTTTGACGACGAATTGAATTACGTCAAAGACGACGCGATAATCGCCGTCGATGTTTTCGGGGTCCGATGAAACCAATCCCTCGACTTCGACAAGTGTGCGGTCTGCAGGTAAGAACTGGGCAAAGTGATCTGCTGCGCGTTCCAGACTCTGCGCGCTTCTCAATGCACCCAGCAAAATGAGAAGTCCCGCAAAAAGGATGCTCATTTTCCCTTTATTCCATTGCCACCACAGTCCCGCGCCGCAAATGCAAATAATCGCAAAGGCGCAGAGCATGGTGGGGACTGGAAATACCCCAATATACCTGTGTAAGCTGATTCCCAAAGCAAAGTACAGCGCAGTCCACAATGCGGGTCTTCTCATGTTTTTTCCTTTCTCGAACCCGTATTGTGGCAATTTTCGTGCCATCTCTCATGGCGTGCTCATTCAGCTATTTAGGGAAAAAACTGTTCACTTGTCTGAAAAAAATGTTCTCCCTTTTCGTCATTGACTTTCACCATGTGAGATGGTATATTTGCAAAACTGTTCGATACTGAGTTTCAACTGTATGCTTTTTGTGGAAGTTGGGATCGTTCTCTCTTCGCGTTTGGTGCGGGCCGTTATTATGCAGATTCGCCTGACGCTCGAATACGATGGAACCGACTTTAAGGGCTGGCAAATTCAGCCCGACCAGCGCACAGTCCAGGGCGAACTTCAGGCACGCCTTGAGCAACTCTATGGTGCATCGATATCGGTTACGGCGTCTGGTCGCACAGATGCGGGCGTTCACGCACTCGGGCAGGTCGTCAATTTTACGCCTTCGCGCGATATTCCGCTCGATCGCTTGCAGCACGCGCTCAATGGCATGTTACCACCCGATGTTGCCGTCAAAAGTGCCGATTATGTCGATCTTGACTTTCACGCGCGTTTCGATGCCCAGCGCCGTTATTATTTTTATTGCATCCGGTATAACAAACAGCCCATCGGCCGGCACTATGCGTGGTATATACGTCGCAAACTCGACCTGAATGTGATAAAACGGGCGAGCAAAGTTCTCATTGGTCGGCACGACTTCACGTCCTTTTGCGTGGCGGCCAATGAAAAAGAAAATCGAGTCTGCCAGGTCTATACCTGCGATTGGCAACGGCAGAGTGACGGGCTTACATTTCATATTTCCGGTGATCGCTTTTTACGCGCAATGGTGCGCAGCATCGTTGGCACCCTCGTAGAAATGGGCCGAGGGGCGCGACCAGCCGAATCTATGCACGATATTCTCGGTGCTCGCAACCGCCAAAGTGCCGGAGAATCCGCTCCTGCCCAGGGTTTGTTTCTCGAAAGGGTGATTTACGACGATGAACTTCCGTGAGGATGAGTGCCGTGAAGCACCCCCTGCTGATTTTGCTATTGGGCCTGTGCATTGGCCTGGCACTATTTCCCCTGCTCAATCGGTCTTCGTCCAACACGAGCGCGGTAAGTACAAGTATTGAGACTTCGCGCCGAAATGCCATTGTTCGAGCGATTGAAAATGTGGCACCAGCCGTCGTTAGTATCAACACGGTTTACGATCGGGATTATCCCCGATATCCCGATCGCTTTTTTGAACCCTTTGAACCTTTGTCCAACAGGCAGCGCATTCCCGGAATCGGCTCGGGATTCGTGATCCAAACCGATGGTTATATCCTGACCAGCAGCCATGTTGTCGATGGTGCTAAGGAAATTTTTGTAATTTTTCCCGACGGGCGTGGTTTTGATGTTCTCGACGTTTTTATAGATCGCCAGTGGGACCTTGCAGTTTTGCAAATTGATGCCGATAGCCTCTATGTTCCCGAGATTGGGACATCTGAAAGCGTCATTATAGGCGAATGGGCAATCGCGCTTGGAAATCCTTTCGGCCTGCACTTTGAAGATCTCAACCCCACCGTTACGGTTGGTGTTATTAGTGCAGTAGATCGCATTGTTCGCCCAGAGCAAAACGAACGCGCGTACAAAGGCATGATTCAAACGGATGCTTCAATTAATCCGGGCAACAGCGGCGGCCCTCTGGTGAACAGTCTCGGCCGAGTTATTGGCGTTAATTCATTTATTTTTTCACAGGGCGGATCATTGGGTATCGGTTTTGCAGTGCCCATTGATCGCGCAATCCAGGTGGCCTGCCAGCTCATTGACCAGGGTAGCCGCGAGTTCTGGACCGGGCTGGACATTCACAACATCAACTCGCACATTGCTCGCACCCTTGGGGTTCAGACAATTAAAGGTGCTTTGATCACCGTCGTTGATCCCCTCAGCCCGGGCGAAAGTGCCGGGTTGCTGCCCGGCGATGTGATTGTGATGGTCAACGATAAACACACCAGTAGTGCAGATGATGTCGTAGATGCTTTTCGGTACGCGGCTGTTGGCGATACATTTGGTCTCAAAATTTTGCGTGGTCGAGGAGGTCGCGTATTTGATACCCAACTCGTCTTAGAGGCCGACCCGCGCAACGAGTAATTCCCGATTGGAGTCATGTCAATGAATGCCAAAGCAGCACTGCCCAGCCTGTTTACCATTAGCAGTTTGTTTTGTGGCTTTTTATCTATGTACTACGCTGTGAATGGGCGTTTTATCGGAGCAGCACTTCTCATCGTTATTGCGGGACTTCTCGATGCGTGCGACGGAAAAATTGCGCGATACTTCCATACGTCCAGCAACTTTGGCGTCCAATTTGACTCCATTGTCGATGTCTGCTCTTTTGGCGTGGCCCCGGCTCTGCTCATGTTGTACTATCTCGATACCTTGCTGGTCATTCGGTGGTTGCCTTTTGTCGTTTGTTTTTTGTTTCTTCTGTGCGGTGCGCTGAGGCTGGCGCGTTTCAACGCACAATTAAAGGGATTTGACAAAGAGAGTTTCTTCGGCCTCCCGATTCCAACGGCAGCGGGTACTCTGGCCGCATATATTCTTTTTACAGAACGGGTGTGGCAGAGTAGTACCCACGCGCCTCATATTGCCATTGCCCTGTGCGTTGTGCTCTCATTTCTCATGATCAGTACAATCGAATACAGTGTATTTTCGAGGTTATCTATTGAAACCAGACGCGATCGCGTTCGCTTGATTTTTCTACTATGTGTTATTGTGCTTATGTTTTTTTATACTTATGAAGTATTCTTTCCCATGGCACTCGCCATTTCCTTATCTGGCCTGTTCAGATGGTTGTATTACACTATCACAAACCGCGAAGTGGCAGATGTACGGGACTAAAAATTCACCTTTTTAAAAAAGCGCGGTTATGGGGCGAAAAAGTCTGGGAATTCTCATTGTTGCGATTGTTATCGGCATTCTTGCCGGTAACGTGGTTGGTCAGATCCTCGCTGTTATTTTTGACGGTCTCGGTTTGGAAAATAATGTGGTAGAAAAAGTGCTTATTGAATCTTATGTCTATAAGCTCAATCCCATTGAGATCAACTTGATCGTTATGACCCTTACACTTGGTTTTTCGCTCAACTTCAATGTGTTGAGCTTTCTCGGTATAGGAATAGCCTGGTATTACGTCAAGTATTCCTATTGAGTTAATTTTTGGAGGTGCGATATGTTCGGCATGGGACCATGGGAAATCGTGATGATTTTGGTCGTTGTTTTGCTGGTATTTGGTGCAAAACGCATTCCCGAAATTGCCCAGTCACTGGGCAAGGGCATTACCGAATTTAAGCGTGGTGTGAAAGACGTTCAGACCGAAATAGAAAATAACGTCAATACTGATCTGCCCCCCGAACAGCAACCCGCGCAGACCACGCAGACCACACAGACCACACAGACCACATCGGGTACAGAAACAAAATCGTAATCTGGAGGCAGGGTGTCTGACGACTCTGTTTTTTCCGTCCAAACAGCGCGGGAGCTTGTACAGGGCATTCGCAGGGGTACGCACACTGCCCGCGAAATAACGGAAGAAATCCTCGCGCACATCCAAAATACAAATCCCGATATCAATGCCTTCATCACCATTGATGAAGAAGGCGCGCTCAAAGCTGCAGATGCTGTCGATCAAAAGGCCGCAGAGGGTCAGGTCCCTGGCCCTCTTGCCGGCATCCCGATTGCCCTGAAAGATGTGTTGTGTACCAAAGGGCTGCGCACGACCTGTGCTTCAAAAATTCTCGACAATTTTATCCCACCTTATGATGCAACCGTTGTTACCCGTCTGCGTCAGGCCGATGCAATCATCCTGGGCAAACTCAATATGGATGAGTTTGCCATGGGTTCTTCCAGCGAAAATTCCCATTTTGGTGCGGTCAAAAATCCACGCGATCAGACCCGCGTAACAGGCGGATCCAGCGGCGGTTCTGCAGCTGCTGTTGCTGCCGGTCAGGCTCTTATGACTCTGGGGTCTGACACTGGGGGGTCTGTTCGTTTGCCCGCATCTTTCTGCGGTGTGGTGGGGCTTAAACCCACTTATGGTCGCGTTTCTCGTTATGGCTTGATCGCTTATGCCTCTTCTCTCGACCAGATTGGTCCATTCGCGCGTACTGTCGAAGATGCGGCCACCCTGCTCGGTGTCATCGCCGGGCACGATTCCCGAGATTCTACCTCTGCCCATGTACCGGTACCCGATTACCTTTTGGCTTGCCAAAGAGGCGTTGATGGTCTCACCATTGGCTTGCCGATGGAGTTTTTCGGCGAGGGCCTGCAAGCCGACGTTCGCGATGCTGTCATGCAGGGGGTTGAAATTCTGAAAAAAAATGGCGCGTCTATTCACGAAGTTTCGCTGCCAACTGCTGGACATCCCGCTTTTGCTATTGCCGCATATTATATTATCGCTACGGCTGAGGCATCGTCAAATTTGTCGCGTTATGATGGGGTGAAATACGGCTTCCGCGATGAGGCAGAAAACCTGATTGATATGTATGTTCAAACGCGCAGCAAGGGTTTTGGCGCAGAGGTCAAGCGCCGCATTATGCTGGGGACTTATGCGCTGAGTGCGGGGTATTACGATGCGTATTATCGCAAGGCGCAACAGGTGCGCACGCTTATTCGTCGGGATTTTGAGCGCGCGTTTGAATCCTGCGATCTCCTCGCTTCGCCCGTATCGCCTACTCCGGCATTTAAGTTGGGTGAAAAACTCGACGATCCGCTTCAGATGTATCTTTCCGATATTTATACTGTTTCCGTGAATCTCGCTGGTATTCCCGGTATTTCGGTGCCTTGTGGCACATCGACTGAAGGCTTGCCCGTGGGCTTGCAATTGCTGGGCAATGCTTTTGCCGAAGAGACCATTTTGAGCGCGTCTGCGGTTGTTGAAAGAGAGTTGGCGTCATGAATTACGAATCTGTCATCGGCCTGGAAGTGCACGCCCAACTTGCGACCACTACGAAAATTTTTTGCGGATGTAGCGCTGAATTTGGCGCCGATCCCAATACCCATGTTTGTCCGGTGTGTTTGGGCTTGCCGGGTGCGCTTCCCGTGTTGAATCAGAATGTGGTTGAACTGGCGATGCGCGTTGCACTATCTGCGGGTTGCGCGATTCAACCGCGCAGTCGTTTTTTGCGGAAGAATTATTTTTATCCCGATCTGCCCAAGGGGTATCAAATCTCGCAGTTTCAATCGAATGAAGAAATGCCTCTGGCTACTGGTGGGGGTGTTGACGTGCCCACGGCTGACGGTGGTAGGAAGACCATTCGCCTTACGCGTATCCATATGGAAGAAGATGCTGGCAAGAGCATCCACCAGGAGGCCTTTGTGGCTGCAGGGGAGTCTCTCGTGGATGTCAATCGCTGTGGCGTGCCGCTTATCGAGATTGTGAGTGAGCCGGATCTTTCGACGTCGGAGGAAGTTTTTTACTATCTGACGAGTTTGCATCAATTGCTGGTGTACACGGGGGTGTCCGAAGGCGATATGGAAAAAGGACATATGCGAATTGATGCCAATGTGTCGATTCGACCCGTTGGAGAAACCCAACTCGGCACGAAGGTTGAGATCAAAAATGTCAATTCTTTTCGCAATTGCCAGCGCGCTATCGAGTCCGAGATTCAGCGGCAGATTGATTTGGTTGAGACCGGCGGTGAGATTGAGCAGGCGACGATGCTCTATGACCCCGATCACAATATTTTGCGGGCTATGCGTACAAAAGAGGAGTCGGACGATTATCGCTATTTTCCCGATCCGGATCTGGTCCCATTGGTCGTAGATGATGCCTGGGTCGCGCGCGTTCAGAGCCAGATTCCAGAGTTGCCAGAGGACAAACGCGCGCGTTTTGCAGAGGTTTACGATATTTCCGGCGATCAGATTGATGTGCTTACCGCAGATCGAGATGTTGCGGATTATTTTGAAGCCGCGGTTGCGACGGGTGTGCAGAGCAGGCTCGTGGCCAATTGGATACAGGGCGATGTGATGCGCGTTCTGAATGACCGGAAGATCGCGATTGGCGATTTGTGCGTTTCAGCCGAACGCCTTGCGGAATTGATTGGTTTGATCGATAAGGGCGATATTAGCACCAGTATCGCGCGAACGGTTTTCGACGATATGGTGGAGACAGGGGATAGTCCTGCGGCTATTGTGGAGAAGAAGGGGCTTGTGCAGATTAGCGATGCGGGTGAACTCGATGGCGTGATCGATCAGATTATTGCGGATAATCCCGAGGAGGTTGAGCGGTTTAAAGGCGGCGATCAAAAGCTTATGGGGTTCTTTATGGGCCAGCTTATGAGGGCCACAAAGGGCCAGGCCAATCCCCAAAAAGCCAGTCAGTTGTTGCGGGAGAAGTTGAGTTGATATAAATCGAAGAAAGGTACTGAAAAACGACTTCTTCAAATGTCTCTACAGAAGCAACAAAAGTGGCAGATTTAACAATTGATGAGTTTAGAGAACTCGTGCAGGAAGTTGTCATACAAACGCTCTCTGAAATGATGATTGACCCAGATGAAGGGCTGGAATTGCGCGATGACTTCGTCGAAGAACTGAAGCAATCCATTGCTGATGTGGAAGCTGGTGGTAAAACTGTACCTGCACAGAAAGTCGCTGAAAGACTGGGGCTGATCTGGTGATGTATGGTATGGAATTTACTATAGTGTGTTCACGTTATTCTCGGGCCTGGTATAGTCGATAAACTCAGTCGGATTTGTTCCATTGAGGTATTCCTCAATGTTGGTGTATCCGTCGTTGTCCTTGTCCTTTGAGGTGTCGGCAGCGTCATGCGGATCAAACCCATATCTCTTTTCCCATTCGTCTGGCATACCGTCCGCATCACTGTCAAGCGGAGCAGGCAGACTTCTGAGTTCGGGCCACCCACCAACATCTGTCTGTGAATCAATAATACCGCATTTTTTTGATTCATCAGGCACGCGGTTATTCTTCTCATATGTTCCGCCTTCATAAGTGGCATAGCCATTACGGGTTTCGTCAATAATGCGTGTATCCACTGCATCGCGTTTGGGCAGTGAGGCGCCTGCATTCTCAAGAACAGCGTGATAGGCATCTTCAGCCGTTTGCTGGTTGATAGGTATAGCGTCAAAAGGTCGGTCGAGTTTTAATTTTGGAATATGCGAACTACCGTCCTCAGGCTGCACGCCACCATCCCAGTTATTCGCAGTAACTGCGGAATTGCCATGAACCACATTATCGGCAACATACCATTTGCCGAAACCGTCTGCTGAATCATTTGATGTAGGATTAACAATGCGGTACGTCACCTCACCCGAACGGGTTGCAGGTCCCGGCTTGTAGTAATTGGCTACCATGTTGACTACGGTAAAGTTAAACTTCTCATTGCCTGCCTGTTGTTTTTCACCACCATAGGCACTGTTATAACCCCAGTTGTACACCACGTTGTTTCTGAAATCGTTATATCCGCAACCAGAAGCAAAACGCGGATTCCGGCTGGTGTGGTGTGCCAGCAGGTTGTGATGGTACGTGCTGCGGTTTGATCCCCATATTCCTCCGAACCCATGGGTGCCTTTAACATGGCCAGCATCGTACAAACTTTCGGATATCAGACACCATTGAATGGTTACATTTTCGCAATGGTAGATAGAGACTGTTTCATCAATACTCCAACTTGCCGACACATGATCAAGGATAATATTCTTTTGATACCTGCTGGATATGGCATCTGAATCATCGCCGGTTTCATCTCCCAATCTTACCCTTATATACCTGATAATAACTTCGCTGGTATTAATTGAGAGCGGATATCTCCTGATGCAAATCCCATCACCTGGGGCAGTTTGTCCGGCGATGGTGATGTGCGGGTTGGAGATTCTCAAACGCTTTTCAAGGGTAATTGTCCCAGAAACCTGGAACACAACTATCCGCGGACCTTCTACCTCGCATGCCTCGCGCAAGCTGCCTGGTCCGGAGTCGTTCAGATTCGTTACAATGATGACTTTTCCGCCCCTACCTCCGCGCGTCATTGCGCCATAACCTTCGGCACCCGGAAATGCTGGAATATCCTCTGCATATACATTCGGAATCAGTGCGAGAATACCAACACACACTAAAAGCAAACAGATGTGCAGAAGTATCGGCTGGCAAACATATCGCCCAATGCCAATGAGTCGCTTGATGCGATTGTTCTTGTTTATGCGCCACACTGGCGTTGAAGGTTTACGACCTGTGGCAGACATGATGCCTCCTTAAGCTATCACTGGTGCACTCCGTCCCTCGCGCTCATACTTTTCCAACAAAGCCGTCAACTCTGCTATCACTTCAGGATGTTCTTCATACACATTTGTGGTTTCTTCTTTGTCTGTCTCCATATTGTAAAGTTGCCCCTCAGTTTCAACCGTGCGATCGGTCTGACCCCCCGATTCCTGTCCCAATACCAGCTTCCATTCGCCTTTCCTGATTGCGAACATCCCCTGACCGGAGTGATGGACCGTCGCCTCTCGAATTGGTTTCTCAATTTCTTCGCCCAATATCAATGGCAATATATTATAGCTGTCCTCACCCGCATCTTCGGGCAAGGTCTCACCCGAAAGCGCCGCTACAGTCGCCAGCATATCCGTCATGCAAATCGTCTCATCACAAACTGTTCCCGCCGTTACCTTACCTAGCCAGCGTACCAAAAAAGGCACGCGGTGTCCGCCTTCATATATATCCGTTTTGTAACCAAAAAACTCTCCGTTGCACCGATGGCTATACGTCAACTGTTTTCTTCCTTGCACACTGTGAATCCCTTCATCGATTCTGCCCAACAATTGCCGGGACGGCCAAACCTGACCATACCCATTGTCCGCCAATTTCTGCAACGCTTGCTCAGGATCGCCTGCAAGCCCGCCGTTATCACTTGAAAAGATCACCAGCGTGTTATCGAGCGCGCCGTGTTTTTCCAATTCTCCCAACAAACGCCCGACAATATCATCTAATTCTGCAACCTTATCACCTCTCAATCCCGCCTGACTTTTTCCAATCCACTTATGGGTTGGCAAACACGGACGATGGATGGCCGACGATGGAAAATACAAAAAGAAAGGATCGTCCTGCCGCTCTTCAAAATGCGTATTCAGCCATGCTTTTGCTTTGCTAAACAGAACTTGATCAATTTTCTCCGACGTATAATCCGGCGACATCAATCCCACAGTCGATTCGGTATCATACACTGGCCACTTTCGCTCATCCGGTTCTAAAACTGCGCGATCATTTTCAATAAAACAATACGGTAGCATATTGTTTGACGCGTTCAATCCAAAAAAATAATCAAACCCGTGATCCAGGGGGCTTCCCTTTAGTGGTTTGGTAAAATCAATCGCATCAATCTGATGCGGTGTCCAGACCTCTGGATCAAATGTCTCGCCATCTTTGGCCTGCCATCCCAAACCCAGATGCCATTTGCCAACCGCTGCGGTTGCATATCCATGCGACTTTAAAAGCGATGCCAGCGTCATTCGCCCTTCGTCTATCAGTGGTTTCGAAAAGTGTGGCAACACGATCCTTTTTAACCAGGTACGCCACGCATACCTTCCCGTCATCAATCCGTATCGCGTAGGCGAACACATCGCCGAGTTGGTATGCGCATCGGTAAATCGCATTCCTTCCGCTGCTATCCGATCCAGATTTGGTGTTGGAATTTTCGACTCGGGATTATTTGCTCGTACATCACCAAATCCGAGGTCGTCTGCCAGAATAAAAACGATATTGGGTTTACTCATCATGATCTCCTTTCTCAACCGCGTAGCCAGGCCCCTTCTTTGAATCTCTCGTCTAACCGACTGCCAAGCTCCTTCACGATATCTGGATTTTCACGCGCGATATTGTCCAGTTCATTCGGATCATTTTCCAGGTCGTAAAGCTCATTGATATCGTTGTTGTTTTCGATCAGTTTGTGTGTTTTCGTCCGGATCAACCTGAAACGACCAATTTGGCTGACCGATTCTGTGCGATGATCATCCGTCTCGCCTCTCAAAACGGGTCCCAATGACTGCGCGTCGATATTTTCCTGTGGTGGCAATCCGGCCCATTCGCAGATTGTCGCGTTGGTATCGATCAATTCTACTGGTTCTGCCGATACCCTGCCCCCTTCAATACCAGGTCCAGCCACAATAAGCGGCACGCGCAACGAAGCCTCATAGGGCACGCTTTTGCCGTAAAGCCCGTGGTCGCCGAGCATTTCACCGTGATCGCTGGCAAAAATAATGTACGTATTGTCCATCATTCCCCGTTTTTCAACCGCGTCTAATATTTCGCCAATTTGAGCGTCAATCAGTTCGATGTACGCACAATATTGCCGTCGCGTCTCCAGAATCTCAGCCCCGGTCAGACCTTTTCTGCTGCTTTCAATATTTTTTGGTTTACCTTTGCTCGTTGCTGGGATCGGAGCTGGCATCTCGGCGTTGCGATATCGTTCGGCATATTCGGTCGGTGGATCAAATGGGCTGTGTGGTCCCACAAAACTCACGAATAAATGCCAGGGGAAATCGCCTGGTATGTCTTCGATCCACTGTACAGATCGCTGTCCTATGTACGTATCTGCAAATGCTTCTGTTGGGAGTACCGAATCATGACACGAGGCGGGGCCACTTCGCGCTGAATAATCATCGACAAACGCATCGAGTAGTCCTTTTTCTTTTAAAAAATGATTGTAGGGTCCCTGGGGAATTCTGCCCCTGCCAGCATGGCTTTTGCCTTCAACTTCGACGGGATGCGTGAACCCCCACATATACGTAGCTGGCCTATCGCCATCGCGTCCATTGTACCCATCGGGTTTTGCCAGATCCAGTTTGCCCACGCATCCCACGTAGTAATTGTGATCGCGTAGCCGTTGGTAATAGGTTGTGGCTGTGCGCGGCAGAAAATTGTTGTTACCCAGCGCCCCCAGGCGAACGGGTTGCAGGCCGGATGCGACCGCAATGCGAGATGGCGCGCAAACCGGACAATTTGTTATACATTGTGTAAACTGAATGCCGCGCTCTGCCAGCCGGTCCAGATTGGATGTTTTGACAAAATCAGCACCCATTGATCCCAGATAATCCCATCGGTGCTGGTCGTCCATGATATAGAGAATATTCGGTCGATTCTGAGACATAGGTTCTCCATTTTTAGATGTGTTGTCAGGGTTTATTAAATTTTGATACAGTGTCCAGACTAAGGCCTCCTCGGATGAAGGTTTCCCAGCTGTGTACGGGGAGTTCTTTCAAGATATTCAGGAGGTTTTTCCGGTTGATTTGAGGAACTTCATCCGGGCTCAATTTGACCAGGCGAATCAGCGCGTCCATGGCGAATCCGACGTCGATGACATTTTTGTCGGTTTGGATGATGTCTTTTAAGGTTTCGATTGTCGGCTCAAGTGCATTGCCGAGGATTTTGGTGCCATGGGAACAGAGGATAACGATGGACCACAGGGCATTTTCCCGGACTGCAGAGCGAACAGGCTCAAAGCGGTCGAGGCCAAAATCGACGCCACTGCCTTCGCAGACGTCGCAGTCGTCGGTTGGACGCACAAATTTGATGCTTCGTTTTTGTGCCTTGTCCATGCTGGGGCGGTTTTCTTCGCGGCTGAGGCTTTGCAAGAGCGCATCGATGCAAGTGGGAATCAGATCAGTGCCTTTACCAGTAGCTACAGCACGGCGTCCCAAACAGCCCAGGGTTCCCGCGGCTACAGAGCGGACATAGACAGAGGAGTCGTTGTGTAAGCAGGAGGTAACTGCGTCGAGTACATCCTTTGTGAGATGGCTGGCGTCGCCCAGGCCATAGATGCCTGCTTTGCGAATCCATTTGATGGGCGATCGGGTTGCTTCGATGAGTGTGTCTGTCGCGTCTGGTCCCACGGCGATCAGGCCGTATGTGGCGGCGCGTCGCACATTTTCGCGGTCGGTGTGGAGCGCGCGTCCGAGGAATTTGGTGGCCAATGCCGGGTCGCCAATTGAGGCGAGTTTGTAAGCTGCTCCAATTCGGACGGGTTCAGCTTCGTCGTATTTGGCGTGGAGTTGTTCGAAAAGGGCTTTGGCTTCGCGCTCTTTTTCTTTTTGCGAAGCAGATTTTGATTCGGGACGGGGTGGCGGTGCCTGGCCGGTTTTGATCCAGTGATGATGATAGCGCCACACTTCGGTGGCATCGTCTGGTGCCCCGGAGAGGTTGACGCGGGTGATGGGGTCGATGCCGAGGTCGTTCATTGGTACAACGGTGGTTGACCCGTTGGGTGATGGATCGGTGGTGCGATAAAGCCAGAAGCGCCACATAAAGCGCGGGTTGTCTTCCCAGGTGCGCCAGTCATCGCGCCGGTGGTTGCCCCTGTGGAAGGTGTTGTGCGAGTAGATGATCACGCTGCCTGCGCGGAGTGGTCCTGCTTCAAAGGGGAGTACGAGAGGCCATTGTGTGTTGGTGACGGCATCGCGCATGCGAATGTCATGGGCGGTGCGCTGGTTGACGATGTCTTCGATATCGTATTTGGATTGGGGCCCGCTGACGTGTTCGCTTTGCATGTCGAAGAAGTAGGCAAAATCGAGGTGGTCTGCGCCTGCAAAGTTATCGTGGTTTTCTTCGTGGTTAAAGGTCCAATATTGTGAGTAGGGGATGGTTGCTGTGGGGCCCATTTCTGCGGTGACATCTTGAGGATAATACAGCATTTCCAGTTGGACGGCCTGATGGTGGCGCTGTTTTCGGCTGTTGTATGGGCCGTTGTCGTCTTTGTGCCAGTGTTGATCTCTGGGTCCACTGGTAAATACTGCGTTGTGGGTAAAGGGGACGATGGCCCAATTTTTACCTGCGAGCTGGTCACAGGCTGAGACGAGGCCGGGTGCGTTGAGGACTTCGAGTACGTCGGGGATAATGCCCGTTGTGACGCGTTTTTTCTCTTTTTTAGCCTTTTTTTCGAAGTTGTAAACGCGTTTGTGGACTTCGGCGGGGATGCCCAGGTCTTCGGGGGAAAGGATGACTATGCCCCGGCTTGTAAAATCTGTGACCAGACGGTCGGATGTGGTATATGTGAGGGGGGTAAAATCAGATTTTTGGGTGCGGGGACTCATGTTTCAGGTTCTCCTTTGGGGTTGCGAGAAATTTGATTTTTAGATTGTTTTCAGGTACTATGTCATTTATCATACAAAAATTTGATGTCTTGGTAAACAGTCAGTTGTAGTCCTATCTCCAGCCCTCGTTGTTTTCTTTTTGTATCTTACGTCTTATAGCAATCGTCACGCCGGCAGGCTTTAAGCCGGCGTCCAGCCTCTGGACTATGCATAGTTAAAAGCTTCCTGGATCGCGGCTAAAGCATGTCCCTGCATGATTTAAGCAGGGAGCATACCGCGATGACGAACAAAACCACTGGATCACTTCTCACTCATGACATCCCTAATCGTTTTTGTCAAAAATCCACTTCCCGGAGCGGTCAAGACCCGCTTGCAGACGCGCTATACACCCGATCAGGTTGCAGCTCTGTACACTGCGTTTGTGCGCGATGTGCTGGCTCGGGCAGAGAGTATTGATGTCGATAGACGGGTGATCGCTTTTGACCCTCCCGATGCAGAGTCCGAGGTTCGCGTGCTTTTTGATGGGGGGGTGAAGGCTCTATGGGAGTACGTTCCCCAGGTGCAGGATGATCTCGGTGCGCGTATGCGAGAAGCACTGGTTCAACAACTCGACGCTGGTGCATCAGCAGCCGTTCTCATTGGTACGGATATCCCTTCTCTGCCAGCCCATCATATTACACAGGCATTCGATCTGCTGCACACAAAGGATGTTGTTTTAGGTCCGAGTACAGATGGTGGATACTATCTCGTTGGTGTTTCAAAATCTACGCCGGAAATTTTTGAGGATGTGGCATGGAGTACACCCAGTGTTCTGGCGCAGACTATTGACCGCGTTCAGCGCGCGGGGAATACGCTCGGTCTCGTTCCCCCCTGGTTTGATGTCGATACCCCCGATGAACTCGATTTTCTTCTCGCCCATGCGCGCGCTACAATACTCGCTACGGGCATAGATCCCTTACCGTACACGCATGCCTGTTTGTCGAACTTGACTTGATCTTTTTGGGCGCGTATCTTGCGAAGTCATCATTTCGAGATAGGAGTTCTCAATGGTTATTCGCTATGTTCTCGCGCTTTTCTTTATCTTTTTTTGCCTGCATCCCGCAATCGCTCAGGAACGCTACAAATTTGCTTTTGTCACGCATGGCGGGCCGGGAAATCCATTCTGGAATGTGGTGATTAAGGGTATGGAAGATGCGGCCAAACGCTATGATGTGGATGTGCAATGGTTGAGCAATCCCACATTTTCAATTGCGGATATGCCCAATTTTCTCGATGACGCTATTGCAAATAAGGTCAACGGCATTGGCATTACGTGTCCGGATCCCGAAGCTATCCGGGAGAGCGTTGTGCGCGCACACGCGGCGGGTATTCCCATTATTGTGCTCAATACGGCAGATTCCAACGCGGGGGGAGATCATGCATTGCCCACGCAATTTTATGTGGGTGCCAGCGAGTATCTCGGCGGTCAATCCAATGCAAGAGCTATTCTCGCCGAGGCGGAAAAGCGCGGGATAGCGGTTCAGCGCGCGGTATGTCCTATTCAGGAACTCGGGCATAGTGGTCTCGAAGCGCGGTTTGCTGGTTTTTCGAGCATTTTTGGGGAAAGGGGCATTGTCGTCGATGGTTTGACCATATCTAACGATGTCGAGCAGTCCGCGGGCTTGTTGCGCGACTATTTTCTCGGACATCCCGAGACCAATGCCATCGCTACCCTGGGACCACTGCCAGCAGATGCTTTTTATCTTTTTTTGGAGGAAGAGGGAAAAAAAGCTGGCGAAATTTTGCATGTTACCCACGATACGAGTACGTCCATATTTGAGCATATTCGGAGGGGATATACGGTTCAGGCTGTCGATCAACAGCCCTATTTGCAGGGTTATTTGACTGTTTCTTTTTTGTATTTGAATAATGCCTATGGTCTTACTCTCGCACAGGATGTGCTCACAGGCCCGTTCGCCATTAATGCATCAAATGTTGACCGCATTGCCAGATTAGTGACCGCAGGTTATAGATAGGATTTCTGTTGAAGCCTTATGACGCCATTCGCACCCGCCTTGCGCGCTCTCCAGAAGCTGGCGCTGCAGCGGGTTTTTCCGTTATATTTTTGGTTTTTGCACTCGCCGCGCCAGATACATTTCTCTCCCATAGCGCGATTTCATCCATTCTCAACAGTCAGGCCGTTCCGGGCATCCTCGCTATTGGTATTACGCTTTTGATGATTTCTGGAGAGTTTGACCTTTCAGTTGGTTCTATTCTGGGGGTGTCTTCTCTCGCATTTCTCTATGCAACCGTAAATGGTGTACCTGTTTTACTCGCGGCAGCCATTGGATTAATTGTCGGCTGTTTGCTCGGTCTGATCAATGGGTTGCTTCTCATATCCACGGGCATTCCATCGTTTATTATTACGTTGGGGACGATGCTCGCGTATCGCGCCATTCCTCTTACGGCTATTTCTGGTGGGCGCATTATACGATATGCCGACTATTCGCGCGAGTCTCCAATTCTCGAAGTGCCCGGTCTGGTAGTTTTTATTTTGACGCTCACACTTTTTTTTATTGTTCTGTGGATAGCGCGGGATATCTGGCGGGCGAGAAATCAATCCGCAAAGTCCAGGATTCTGGTTGCTGTTGCGCTTCTTTTTGTCGCTTATCTCGCCATTGAGGCACTTATACCCCATCCTTTGATGCCGGTTAAAATTGATTTTTTTTACGCGCTCAACGGACGCATTGAACCGGGGAACTACCGCACTGGCATTCTGTGGTGGATAGGACTGACCGCGGCTTTTGCGATTATCTTGAGTCAATCTCGTTTTGGCAACGCTGTTTTTGCCACGGGGGGCAATGCCCAGGCGGCGCGTTTGCAGGGTATTCGTATCGATCGCGTGCGCGTGACCAATTTTGTCATTTCGGGATTTCTCGCCGCGCTTGCGGGTATTATTCAGGTTGCACGCCTCAAAAGCGTCGATCCATTGCGCGGTACGGGGCTGGAACTCGAGGTTATCGCCGCGGTTGTCATTGGTGGTACGCTGCTCACAGGGGGGTATGGCAGTCTGATCGGTTCGGCTATTGGCACTGCGCTGACGGGCATGTTGCGCACGGGGCTTGTTCTTATGCAGGTTCCCTCCAATGCCTTTCGGGGTGCTATTGGTGCTATTATGATTGCGGCTGTTGTGATTAATAATTTTGTGCGGAAAGAACGCTGAGGCTACATGTGGCTTTGCTCGAACTCAAAAATATCGGTCGTCGCTTTGGGCATATTGTCGCGCTGAAAGGCATTGATTTCACGCTTGAGGATGGCGAAGTTCTCGCGCTTTTAGGCGATAATGGAGCGGGTAAATCTACGCTGATTAAGGTGATTACGGGTGTTTATCCGCCGAGCGAAGGCGATATGTATTTTGGGGATGAAGTCATTCGATTCGACTCGCCGCAGGATGCCCGAGATCTGGGTATTGAGACCGTTTATCAGGACCTCGCGCTCGTGCCGAGTATGAGCATTGCGCGCAATTTTTATCTGGGGAGAGAACTCGTCAAGCGGGTCGGTCCGTTTGCGCTTTTCGACCAGGCAGCGATGGATGCAGGTGCGGCCGCAGCGCTGGGTGAGATAGGTATTCACATTCGCAACGCGAGTGAATCCGTTGCCCGTCTTTCCGGTGGCGAGCGACAATCGATTGCCATAGCCCGCGCTCTTCACTTTGGGTCTCGCGTGCTCATTCTCGATGAGCCGACTTCTGCCCTTTCTGTTGGCGAAACGCGCAAGGTGCTCGGCTATATTGCGGCTGCTAAAGAAAAAGGTATAGGTGTTATTTTTATTACGCATAATATTACCCATGTGTTTGAGGTTGCTGACCGGGCAACTATTCTCAGCCACGGCGAAAAGGTCGGCGATTTTTCGATCTGTGATGTCACGCAGGACGATGTCGCGGCTATGGTGATGGGACAGGGTATTCCTGAACATCTTTAGACGAATAGACGAGAAAAGCGCGAATAGACGAATAGACGAATCCCACCCAACCACCCCAAATCACTACGAGCTTCGATTCGTTGATTCGTTGATTCGTTGATTCGCATTTATTCCATGTCCAAACCACTCGAAACGACAATAGAATCCACCGAGCGTAAAGTCGATTTTTCGCTTACCGGAAAGATTTTCGGAATGACCATCCCGGTTGCTCTGGGAGGCCAGATCGAGAGTGTTGTACTCATGGTTCAACTCATTTTTATCGGGACGCTCGGTCCTGCCGCCCTTTCGGCGGTGGGTATTGCTCAGGTGTTTACGCGCGTTCTTTTTACGGCGATGATGTCCATTTCGAGAGGCGCGCTCACGATGGTCGCACAGGCGATTGGCGCAGATTCTATGCGCGAAGCCAGCGCATCGGCGAAGCAGGCGTTTTCCCTGCTTTTTTTCTTTAGTATCGCTTTTGGTCTGGGCAGTTTGGCTCTTTCGCCTTTTTTGATTCCGATGATGACCTCTGATTCCGAGGTGGCGGCGCTGGGTACGCCGTATTTACAGGTTTTCTTTTTGGGCGTTCCCTTTATGACGCTGAATCGCGCGATTGCGAGTTGCTTTCAAGGTGCTGGGGATACGCGCACGCCTTTTTATCTGAGTTTGATCAGTAGTAGCATTCAAATTGTCATGTGTTATCTCCTCATTTTTGGTCACTGGGGTTTGCCGGAGATGGGCGTTGTAGGGGCTGCTGTGGGCGGTCTTTTGGGGCGCAGTGCGGCAACTTTGATTGGGCTTGGGTGTCTTTATAGCGGGCGTTTTGCGCTCACGCTTTTGCCCGATACATCCTATCGGTTTAACTGGGGCGTTGCGCGCCGCATTCTCAAAATTGGCGTGCCTTCTGGTCTGCAAGGCATTTTGCGCAATGGCTCAGGTGTGGTTTATCTCAAACTCATTGCCATGTCCACATTATCCACAACCGCGGTTGCAGCGTATGCGATTGGGAGTCAATTGGAACATATTTTGCGGCGAACCGGGCTGTCTTTTGGCACGGTTTCGACGGCTATGGTGGGGCAGCATTTGGGGGCGAAAGATCCCGCAGGTGCAGAGCGCCACGGTTGGACTATTCTCTTTATTTCTGTTGTGACCAATATTGCCCTGTCGCTGCCCGCCGTGGTGTTTGCTGGCGTTTTTATGTCGGTATTTACGGATGCACAAGAGGTGATCAGTACCGGTGTCATCTATCTTTACGCGATGGTTATTGCCGAACCATTTTTGTGTGCCTCCAATACGAGTAGCGGCAGTCTCAGAGGTGCTGGCGATACGATGCCTCCGATGTATTATACTCTGATTGCCCAGTGGCTCGTTCGCCTGCCCGTCGCTTATGTTCTGGGGTTTACGCTTGGGTTTGATATTTATGGTATCTGGGCCGCGCTTATTGTTTACAGTATTGTACAGGGTGTACTTACTGTTCGCAAGTTTGCCCAGGGCCATTGGAAAAAGCACCAAATTTAATCGTTTATAGACAATTGGTTGGTTTGGCTCTATATTTTCGCGATAAAATTTTCCAGATTACTTTTGATTCGCAGGGGATTTTCATTGTCACCATCAGGAGGATGATTGATGCTCAAACTATGTTATCGACACGCCTTCGTATTGTGTGGCCTGATATTGGTGTCCTGGACGACACTGGTCGCTGAGACAACGGTTCTGGAAAATGCCCGGGCGAGTATCGCGTTAACGCGTTTTGTGCAAGCTGTTGTCGATTCTAATCCTCGTGTGCAGGCAGCACGCGCGGGTTTAGAAGCGAGTAGTGCGCTTAGGGATGCCGCGTCGCGCCCCCTCTACAATCCCGAATTGTCGTTGGATGCTGAGAATGCACAAGCCAGAATACGCACACTATCGATTAGTCAGACACTGGACTGGGGCGGCAAACGCAAGGCGCGTACCGCAGTGGCGGAGTTAGACCGCCTCGTTGCCGAGGCGGAGTACTTGGATGCCCGATGGGCGGTTGCGGTAGATTTGCTCAATGGTCTCGTGCAATACCAGATTGGCATTGAACGCAATCGCCTGGCCCAGACGCGCCAGCAGTTGATGGAGGAGTTTGCGGCGTTGGCGCAACGTCAGTTTGCGGCTGGTGAGTTAGACCAGGTGGCACTCGGTCAGGCCATCCTTTCCCTGACCGAGGTGCGTATTCAAAAAGCAATGGTGGCCGCCGATCTGGCCGAAGCGCGACAAGCGGTGTACAGCCTTGGGCCGCGAATACCCGAGGCGCAGTGGCCCTCTCTTCCCGAAAAACTACCAGAGATACCTGAGCAAAGTGCTGATTCGCAGGCCCTGGTGCAGGCATTACCCGGGGTTGCAGCCGCACGGCATCGGGTCAATATGGCTGATGCTGTGGTGGGATTGCAACGACGCGAACGTCGCCCAGACCCGACACTGAGTCTCACTGGTGGGTACGAAGATGGTGAAAGGTTGATCGGTTTGGGTCTGTCTATTCCGCTTCCGATCCGGAACCGCTTTGCACATGAAGTTACCGCAGCCATGGCAGAGCGCGTCCAGGCGCAACAACTCGCCGATGACGCAGTGCAGATGGCACACGCTTCCCTGACCAGTGCGGCAGCGCGCTACGAGTTATCGCGCTCTGCCTGGGATGAGTGGGAACATACAGGGCGGAAGAGCCTGGACCGACAAAGCGAGCAACTGCGCCGACTCTGGCAGGCTGGGGATCTCAGTACGGCCGATTATTTGAGTCAATTGGGAGAGACCCTGGATGTACAGGAAAGTGCCCTTGATCTGCGCGGGCAGGTCTGGCAGGCCTGGTTCCAGTGGCTTCTCGCAGCGGGTCAGGTGGATGTCTGGCTCGGTCTTACATGTGAATGAGTTAGAAGTTAAAAAAACTGTAAATACAAATGGAAATGATAAAGGCCAACAACCGCCCGGGTTGATGGCCAGCACGTCATCTGTCTGGCAGAGAGGGTGAGGTCAATTGGTTTTAAAAGTTCTCCAGGTATTGACCAGTTTTCTTGATTTTCTCTGGTTATCGTTTTTGTTGTTAGCGCCTATGCTAATCCTCGGGCTATTTCTTTCTGGCCTGATTCACGTATTTATCTCGCGTGAGGCCATTTTGCGGTGGTTGCGTGAGGATAGCTTGAAATCCGTAAGCACAAGTGCTGCCGTCGGCGTGCCGGTGCCGCTTTGCAGTTGCTCGGTTGTGCCAGTAGTTGCCGAGATGCGCAATAAGGGTGCGTCCCGTTCGTCCTGTATGTCTTTTCTGATCACGGCGCCGGAAACAGGTGCGGATTCGATTCTGGTCACGAACGCATTTTTTGGATTTATTGTCGCTATTGTCAGGCCCATCATCAGTTTTATTACCGCTGTCGTCGCCGGTACTTTTTGTATTGGTCTCATACGAGGTGATCGCGACGAGACTGAGAGGAGCGATCGCAGTCGTGACCGTGGTCAAGACTGCGATCATGAATGTGACCACGACCATGGGCACGAACCTCTGGTGTCTGGAAGTGATGATTGCTACGTTAGTCCCTCACAATTGAAGACGTTATTTTTTGGCTGGGTGAGGATGAGCAATCACCACAAACGCGATATGGTTCGGTCCAACGACAAACAAATTTCTGCGGACGATTTGACTTTTAAAAAAGTCGTCAGGCATATTTTTCGCTATGGCTTTGTCGAAATAGCGGACGATATTCTGTTTGCGTTGATCGTGGGCATCGCGCTGGGAGGCGTGATCTATCTGGCGATTCCGAGCGATCTGATGTCAAATGCGTATGCGCGCTGGTTGTCCTACCCAGTTATGGTGCTGGTTGGGGTACCTCTCTATATCTGTGCGTCCGCGAGCACTCCGATAGCCGCCGCGCTGGTCGCCAAGGGGTTTAGCCCTGGCGCGGCGATGATTTTTCTCATGACTGGGCCAGCGACCAATACGGGCACTATCGCGATTATTGTCAGCCAGTTCGGCACGCGCTTTGCCTCTATCTATGTGTCATCGGTGATCGCAGTTACTGTCGTGCTGGGCATTGCAGTTGATATTCTGCTTCTCGCCATCGGCGTGACGATTCCCGTGTACCTTGGTCCCTCGGAGTCAGAGACCATTCAACTCATCCAATGGGGCAGTGCTTTTGCCATGATCGCCCTGATTGTTTGGCGATTCCGCGCAGGTGCTTTTAAGAGTGGCTATGAGGATATGTTGTTCAATGTCCGCCCTCTGTTCAAACTGTGATATCTATAATCAATCCAGATCATTTGAGTTTTTGGTTTAAATCACTGCGGATTCGAATTTGCTACCTCTTTTTATAGGATACTCTATCGCTATCATTGCCGCGTCTTTGCTCGGCGGATATTTGCCAGCAAAGGTTACCATGACGCATACGCGCATCCAGACGGTGATGAGTTTTGTTGCGGGTTTCATTCTGGGGATTGCCCTGTATCATCTCGTGCCACACGGTCTGGTATGGATTCCCGGGCCAGGTGCTGTCGAAAAAGCCATGGGATTGATGGTGTTTGGCATCGTACTGATGGTTCTGTTGCTGCGTATCTTTCACTTTCACCAGCACGATTTCAGCGATGAGGCAGGTGATTTTCTCCACGAGCATACCAGTCCCGAAAGCAGGGTGATCGGCATTGCTCTGGGGCTGGGTCTGCATACGGTGACCGAGGGCATCGCTTTGGGCACCAGCATCCGGGTTGGTGAACTGCATGAAGGCGAAGCCGGTTTAGCAGGACTCGGAGTGTTTCTTGCGATTCTTTTCCACAAGCCACTCGACGCGTTCTCTATTATCGGTTTGTTGCAGGCCGCGGGTCATAGCCTCCGTGCTCGTATAGCAGTTAATATCGGATTCGCCCTGCTCTGTCCGGTGGTGGCTTTACTGACTTTTTGGGGGATTGGTCTTTTGGGGCATTGGGAGGAACAGGTGATCGGGTATGTGCTGGTCTTTGCAGCCGGCGCGTTTCTGTGTATTTCCCTGAGCGATCTGCTACCGGAAATCCATTTTCACAGTCACGACCGAGTCAAGCTCACTGTGTGCTTTCTCGTAGGGATCGCTCTCGCGTATGGGCTGTATTTTATCGAGTCCGGAGCTATGCACGGGTTGGAGACGCACGAAATGCATTGACGCTGAGGAATGTTAAAAAAAGAAAAGGCGGTCCATTGCGGTGGATCGCCTTTTTGCTAATCCATAAAGGAGACGTTATGGGATCAATAAAGGCAGCAGTAGTGGGGCTTGGGTTGGGCCAGCATTTTGTTCGTGGACTGGTTGGGCATCCGGATGTAGATAGGATTGTCCTGGTAGATCTGGACGCCGATCGAGCCGAAATGGTTCAAAGGGAGCACGACAAGGTGGATGCCGTCTATGAGATGATTGAGGTTATGCTCGAAAAGGAGCGTCCTGACGCGGTGTGTGTCGTGACCCCCGACCATCTCCATCGGCCACATTCAACGGCTTGCTTCGAGGCTGGAGCCCATGTGTTGCAGACAAAACCGCTTGCGACGAATCTCGAGGACGCGCGTGCAATTTTGGCCGCGGCGAAGGCGACAGGGAAGAAAGTGATGGTTGCGCACGAGCGCAGGTTCCGGCCACGCTTCAAGCGAATCAAAGCGATTCTCGATGCTGGCGAAGTAGGCGATCTGATCCACCTCCGTATCGATGCGATCCAGGACAAGCGTGGGCAATTTGCGCGTTCGCCGTGGTATGCGTCGGTAGAGGCGGGTCGGAGTGCCTTGAACGGTTCGGGCATTCACGAAGTGGATCTTGCGCGACATTTCGCAGGACGACCTGTGGAGTCTGTCTGTGCTTTCGCCAATCGGCTTGGCAATCTGGAGTTTCCGAGAGACAAAACAACATCCGCCCTGTTCCAGTTTGCAGGTGGCGTTGTGGGTCAGGTTACGGTGACCTATGAGGCGCGCTGGCCGCGTTCGAATTTTCTCGACGATATGTTCCGAGTGGTTGCTTCTGAAGGCATGATTGTGGGACCGCATGTCTATCGCGAAGGGGCAGAGGACTGGGAAGATTTAAGCGGTTTGGACAACAGTACAGCGTCGGGGATCACGGGGGCCGTTTGCGCGTTTGTCGATTCGGTCGTGAACAATGCACCGATCGCGGTGACCGGTGAAGATGCCTTCGATTCGCTCGCGGCGGCATGTGCAGCCGATACATCGGCCGAACGAGGCGAGATGGTGCGCCCAGAAACGCTGGATTGACGTTATCTATCACTTATGCCCGCCACAATCTGGGGACCCTGACGGGTGTTTCAGTTACTGGCCAGTATTCGGGGGGTGCGTCTTCCCAATGGGGTACGGTGCGTGCGTCTCGATCAAAGATGATCTGTCCATTGCGAATTGTGAGCCGACAGATCAGGCGTTGATCTGTGTCTATTCGCGTATAGCCGCAGTCTTGAAATGAGAAGTTTCCGGTTTCGAGGGCCAATACTGCGATGTCCGCTTCTGCTCCTACCGATAGTGTGCCCAATTCCGGGCGTCCGATTGCACGGGCTGGTGTCGCGGTTGATCTGTAAATTACGTCTTCGAGGGCCATGCCCATTGCCAGACATTTTGACATGGTGTCTTGCATGCTGAATACGGTACCGGAGATATTACCCATGTGCAGGTCTGTGCTGATGGAGTCGGGGGCAAATCCATTGGCAATGGCTCGCGCTCCGTTGCGATACCAGAAACTCGCGGCACCGTGCCCCAGGTCAAACCAGATTCCGCGTTCTCTGGCTTCAAACATATACGGCTGGACGTTTCCGCTGTCATCTACTACGGGGAATTGTCGCGCATAGACATGGGTGTGAATATCACCTGGACGGAGTTTTTCGAGGATTAATGCGGGGTAGGATCGTTCGGGCGGACGCGGCCAAAAATCGACCATGACGGGCATGCCACATCCATCGCCCGCTTCTACTGCTTTTTCCACCGATTCCCAGGGGGGGTGCATGTCGTCAAATGGCGCGCTTGTCCAGTAATGTGCTGTTTTGATGCCGACGACTACTTCGCTGTGTTCGAGGGCGGCTCGCGCAGCGCCATCTACGTCAAAAGTTCGGATATCCTGTTCGGGCGCGCCCATACCGGGTGCAGAAATATTTACGTAAGCCAGTACTCGCGTTTTTGCATGTTCCATGACGGTTTGGCGAAAATGCGCTATTTCCTCACATCCTGCAGTGCCCGTATCTACGCATGTTGTTACGCCAGAATGTGGGAAATGTGCGTCTGGATTCAGGCTTGAACCGAATAGGCCCTCTCCTGGCGCTCGAGTGAAGTAGGCGTGGATGTGAATATCGATCAATCCGGGTGTTACCAGCAGACCAGATACATCTACCACATGGTCTGCTTCTTCTGCGGCGATATCCGCTTCTACTTTTGCAATTTTGCTATCTGCAATTCCCACATCGCATAATCCATTTACCTTATTGGCGGGATCAATCACCCGCCCGCCTTTTAACAGCAGGTCGAATTTACCTTCGGCCATGACTTACCTCCAATTGCGTTTTTCGGATATTCATCTTCTTGAGTATTATGTGCTATAATCTTATATTTAACAAGGACGATGTGAGGTCTGTCGCATTAACTGTCTGAAATTTTTGGGAATTAAGCCATTGATTGCCTATGCCAAAAGATGGGTGCGCGTTTTCTGTATTTGTTGGTGCATATTCTTTTTTACGATGTGCAACCAGACGCCGCCTCTTCCAGGTGCAGATTCAGAAGTAGAGGAATCTGCACTTCCGTCTGTCTATACCTACACTATTGTCAATACCTATTTACACGATCCCAATGCTTTTACCCAGGGTTTGGTTTTTGAAGATGGTTTTTTTTATGAAGGTACCGGAAACTACGGTGCTTCAACCATTCGCAAGATTATGCCTGCCACAGGCGCGGTTTTGGCGCAGAAAAGCATTGCGTCCAATTTTTTTGGCGAGGGTGTCGCGATTTTTGGCGACCGCCTGTATCAACTTACGTGGAAATCGGGTATATGCTTTGTGTACGACAAGAACACATTTGAGTTACAGGTCAAATTTACATATTCTACGGAGGGCTGGGGGCTTACTCACGATGGCGAAAAGCTGATTATGAGCGATGGTACGAATATTATTTATTTTCGGGATCCCAATACATTTAGGGAAATTGGGCGTATCGAAGTGACCGATAGCACGGGTCCTGTTCATTATCTCAACGAGCTTGAATATATCAAGGGACAGATTTTTGCCAATGTCTGGCAAACCGATCGCATTGCCCGCATCGATCCCCAAAGTGGGAGGATTACAGGATGGATCAATCTCACGGGTATTCTCTCTCAAACTGATCGTTTGCACCATCGCGTTGGCGTGCTAAATGGCATTGCCTATGATGCCGCGACTGACCGCATTTTTGTTACGGGTAAGTGGTGGCCCAAATTGTTTGAGATCAAGCTCGTTCAGTAATAGTGAAGGCTGGGGGAGAGAGGAGGAGGGTATGATGTAATCTATTTGACGTGTGTGATTGGGATATAGTTTAAAATAACTTCTAAAATCCAATGAGAGGAAAAAACTAATGCGGAAACTGCGATTTTACACCTGTTCGGCGCAGGTTTTGATATTTGCAAGCCTGTCGATTTTTTTTCTAATTCAACCCCTTCAGAGCGCGTTACAATCAGGCTTCAATCCGGATTTTGATGGAAGCGGTGTTGTCGATTTTCCCGACTTTTTGCAATTTGTAGATAAGTTCGGGTTCAGTCGTGGCGATGAGGCGTATGAATCCAGGTACGATCTGAATGGCGATGGCGAGATTGCTTTTGACGATTTTCTGTTATTTGTCGAGCATTTTGGTAAAGCAGTATTTAGAGACACAGAAGATATTTTGCGTCCAACAGGGGAATTAAAGCCCTGGGATCTTTCATCTATTGTTTCGATTGACGAGGTTCGTAATATGCCTGTGGGCACGCCCGTATTCATGCGGACCGAATTTGCCAATGGACAGCTTGCAGATCTCGAAATGACGTTCATCCAGGTGGTTGATGATTTACTCCCGCCAATGCCTGTTTATATGGTTGAAGCTTCCGATCCTGTTTTGATACAACTCGGGGGAATTGCCCAGGGTATGAGTGGTTCTCCTATTTTCACTGAGCAAGGCACATGGGGTGCTATTGCGTATGGTTTTAATTCACAGGATAGCCCGCCGTATTATTTTTTTGCAACGCCGATAGAATGGGTAATTGGCAATAAGGGCGCGATTCCATTGGCTAAACGCCTAACTACCTGGGAGGGGAATGGTATTAAGCCTCTGACTATTCCCCTGCTGGGCACGGGATTCAATCCGGCATACCAGCTATCTGATTCGCCCTTTCAAGGTGAGTTGACGCCAGCGGGGAGAGCCGCACAAAGTCAGGATAGTTTTGCGGCGGGTAGGCCCCTGGCGGTTGGTTTGATGCTAGGTGAGGTTACGTTCGGTGCTTTGGGGACCATATCATACGTCGATGGCAATCGGATATATGGTTTTGGACATTCGATGGACGATTTGGGTGCGGTCGAACTGCCTATCATAGAAGCAGTGGTGCTCGGTCAAATATCCAATCTAAGAGCGCCGTTTAAGTTTGCAACGCTGAATCCAACGGTGCGGGGGACGCTGACCGAAGACCGTTTGCCCGCGGTTCGCGGTGTGCTTGGCGAGGAGCCAGAATTGATACCTGTCAAGAGCGTATATACGTTTTCTTCGGGGCATGTACTTGAGCTTACGCACAGGTTGGCGGCGGTTGGCCTCGAACCCTTTACGACAGCCGATCTCGTTGCGGAGGCTTTGTTCTGGCCTTTGGTTAGCCGGGTTGAAAATGAGCCGAATCGCAGTGTGCGCGTCAGGACGGATATTTCTTTTGTGGAGACAGATTCAATACTGGCTCGCTCTCGGCTTTATGTAGAGCCAGAAGGACGGCTTTGGTCTTTGGCTGACAATGCCTCTGCTGACCTGAGAAGGATACTCTCGCAACTCATGACAAGGAATGATTACGCCGTGCAGATGCGCGAGGCAGAGATTCATGTTGATATATTCTCCGAATCGCGTTTTGCAAAGATAGTAGGCGTTGCTGCGGATACGGTTGCCAGTGCCGGGAGTACGTTGTCTGTTGCGACTTCGCTGCGCGTGGGGCGGCGTGAGGATCGGGAAATCGAGATGGCATTTAGCCTGCCCGATACGCTTCCCGCGGGTGTTTATGAACTCGAAGTGGGTTCTGTAGCGACATTAGGGCCAGATTCTGCTGGAGACGGTGGCGGTCCTTTTGGATTTTTTGATCCTTTTGGGCGTGATGAAACGCTCGAAGATTTTTTTGTCCGCGTGAATGGAATTGATGAAAATGTTATCTTAAAGACGCGTTTGACATTTGTTATGCCATTTGAGGAAAGCGCGTCGCCTGACAATTTGCCAGACCCCCCACCGCGTGGTCCTCGTGGTATTGAGAACACGACTGCACCCGTTTCTATGGAGAAAGATGTCGATTTATTTTTGGAAGGTTTTGAAACGCTTCAGATACACGTGATGGGGAATTAACAATACTTGGGAGTTACCCATGAAATGGACAGACGAACAACTCGCACAATACGATGAACAGGGTTATCTTTTTATGCCCGGTCTGCTTTCATCAGATGAGGTCGATGCACTCAATGGCGATGTTCCGCTTTTGCTCAGTGGGGAGAACGACGGGTTGCATCGGGAACGCGAACGCGGTGGGGCTGTGCGTCAGGTTTATCTCGCCCATCGGAGTGTTGACGCTTTTCAGGAGCTTATCAGTCATCCGAAAATCCTGCATCCCGTTCGGCAAGTTCTCAAAGACGATGTGTATGTCTGGCACTCGAAACTCAATGTCAAGGATGCTTTTGAAGGCACGGTCTGGCTGTGGCATCAGGACTATGGGTACTGGATGTGGGATGGGGTTGATCCGCGTCTCGTATCCGCTATGGTTTTCCTGGATCGGGCCACGCTCAACAATGGCTGTTTGATGGTGGTATCGGGGTCTCATAAATGGGGGCGCCAGGAGCACTATGCAGACACGGTTACGACGAGCTATAAGCAGTGGTGCATTGATACAGATACTCTGAAAGAAAAAATCTGCGAGGAAGATATTGAGCATATTACGGGAAAGCCGGGCGATGTGCTGTTTTTTGATTGCAATATCGTGCATGGCTCTGGTCACAATATGTCGCCATTGCCACGCAAGACATTTATCATCTCGTACAATGCCATATCCAATAAGCCCCGTGCGGTGGATAATCCCCGACCCGATTGGGTGGTGGCTCGTACGTTTGATATCGTTTGACTTGACATTGAAAAGGAAGTAATCTATTCTCCTGACCATCACATAGGAGGTTGCGATGTCTGCTACTACAACTGCCCCGCGTACCAATGGCAGGGCTAATGCGCTTACAAAAATGACGATTGTAGATTGCGATGTACATCATTCTCCGGACAAGGGTGACGCGCTCTATCCGTATATGCCGCGCCACTTTGTCGAGTATATCAAAGATTTTGGTACGATGATGCCGAGACTCGGATATACCAATATGCCGGGAGGCGGTGCGCGAAAAGATCTGTGGGAAGATCCAAAGGAAAATCCCGCCCATCAGCCACAGGTTTGTATTGAGAAGCATCTCGATGTGTATGATATAGATTACGCGGTTCTCACGGGTGGGCCTTATGCAGCAGCTGTTCACAACAACCCGGATTACGCATCGGCTTATTGCAGTGCGTTTAACGATTGGACAAAAGACCACTGGATCAGTGCCGATCCACGGTTTCGGGCTTCAATCCATATTTGTCCTGTAGATCCGCAACTCGCGGTCAAGGAAATTGACCGTCTGGGTCCCGATCCGGATTTTGTGCAGGTTATGATGCCCGCGGGTGCTCGCATGCCTTTTGGCAACCGCCACTATCATCCCATTTACGAGGCCTGTGAGAGACACGGGTTGTCCGTTTCGGTTCATTTCGGTGCTGAAGGCGCAGGTCTTGCAGCACCGCCCACTGCTGCGGGATATCCCACCTATTATCTCGAGATGCGGATGGCGCGGCCTCAAATTGCACAGGCTCATGTCACCAGTCTCGTTGTGGAAGGCGTGTTTGAGAAATTCCAGAATTTCCACTTTATATTTGTCGAGATGGATACTTTCTGGCTGCCGGGTCTTATGTGGCACCTCGATCTCGATTGGCGCGCGTTGCGCGATTATACGCCGTGGGTCAAACGCCTGCCCAGCGAGTATATTCGCGAGCACATCCGCCTGGGTACGCAACCCATGCCCGATATACCCGGCGGAAAAGAAGATCTGGAGACGTATCTGCGCTGGATGCACGCCGAAGATACCCTTGTTTTTGCCAGTGATTATCCACATTGGGACTGGGATGAACCCGGTCACGTGCTTCGCAATATTGATCGCGATCTAAAGAAGCGTATTATGGGCGAGAATGCTGGCGAAATATTTGGGCTTTTCTGATGTCGAAACACAGGGTAGCGAAAATAGCGGATTTGCCCCCTGGCGAGCGCAAAATTGTGACGATTAATAACCGGGAAATTGGCGTTCTCAATGTGGATGGCAATCTCTATGCTTTGCGCAATATCTGTCCCCACCGCCTGGGTCCGATCTGCAAGGGCCGCGTACGCCCATTGGTCGTTTGGGAGGGCGAAGAGGTGGACGGTGGGCGCTTTACCGATATCGGGCATGAACGCGAAAACGAAATTATCAAGTGTCCCTGGCACAACTGGGAGTTTGAACTGAAGACCGGTAAGTCCATTACAGATGACAATTTGCGCGTGCGTACCTATCGCGTGGAGGCCGAGGGTGATGATGTTGTGCTTTATCTGAGGTGAGATGTGAGGGGATGGATGGGCTGTCTAATGATAACTTTTTTAAGAGATACCTTATGCAACTTACTTTTAGCACCACTGTTTGTCCCGATTTACTTTTGCCCGATGCGCTGAACGTTGCTACAGCAGCGGGTTTTAATCGCATTGAACTTTTTCGCACGTTTTCCGAGAGTTCGCCGGTTCACGTGGATACATCGGTGCGTATGGTGCGGGAGCGTCTGGACAATGCAGGCGTTACGCTCACGGGTCTCAATATTCGCAATATCACGGGACGCAATTCCAGCAAGGACGAACGCGATCTGAGATACAATATGCGCCAGGTCGAATGGGATATCCATCTTTCTCGCGCTCTGCGGCTACAGTGTGCCAATCTCAAAGGCGGTGATCGCACAAACGAAGCACGCGAGGATTTTATTACGGGTATTAATCACGTGCTCGATCGCATCTCTAACTTTACCCTCAACATAGGCAATCACAAGGGGAATTTGTTCGAGAATATCGAAGATTATCAGGGTATTTTGCCCGAGATTCCCGATTGCGCCAAAGTGCTGATGGATACAGGGCATCTGCTGTCGGCAGGTGTCGATGTGCGGGCTTTTGCGGAAGCTTTTGCCGATCGAATTGGCCATGTTCACCTTAGAGATCAGAAGGGTGAAACTCCCGTGCCTTTTGGCGAGGGCGATTTGCCTTTTGTAGATGTTATCGACATTCTCAAGGGCGCGGGTTATGAGGGCGAACTTGTCATTGAACTGGAAAAAGTCACCTGGGGTGAACCCGTCCAGGCCTGTGCTGCTGCACGTAAATATGTCGAAAAAATCCTATCCTGAATGAGCCTATGTCCCATGCACTGAGCAAACATCTGCTCGTCGATCTGTACGGTTGTCCCGCCGATCTGCTCAATGATGTCACTGGGCTTGAAACGGTTATGATTGAAGCCGCCCAACGCGCAGGTGCCACGGTGATCAATAGCATGTTTCATCACTTTTCGCCTTTTGGGGTATCGGGTGTTGTGGTCATTCAGGAGAGCCATCTGACCATCCACACCTGGCCAGAGCAGGGTTTTGCAGCTATTGACCTGTTCACATGTGGCACGCAGACCAAACCGCGGCGTGCTTTGACTCACTTAAAACGCGCACTTCAATCCACACGGATCGAAGTGCGACAATTCAGGCGTGGGCAAGGCGATGCATCGCCTGCAAAGACTGGCTCCAGCCGCAATTTTGGGGGCTGATGGTGATCCGTAACTTGTGAGATTAAAATAGTAAGACGCCCGTCGATTGGTGTACAACTGCGGTAGCCGTTGATCCCGACGGGCGTTTTTTGCATAATTTGACACTTCTATTTTAAGTTCTATATTTATTTTTGGAGGCCCTCATGACAGTAAGCCAGGCCGCTGAAATTCGATCCACGCTCATCGAGATGTTTGAGGCTATTGAAAAAAAAGAAAATATCGCCGAGCATTTGCTCAAACTCGACGATATTCAGCGCAGCCTTGATCGCGATACGCCAGCACAACTCAGACATTTTCTCGAGCGCCGTAGTTATACCAAGGCGCTTGAGTATCTCGATACAGGCACTTTTACCGACGACCCCAACCGCCCCGACTGCGACGACCATCCCCATTAATTTTCAGGAGTTCAGCTATGTCTGTCGAAACCCGCACCGATATCAAGGGCATTTCTCGGTTTTTATTTACCCAAGGTACCGATGCTGACCGTCTGCACTTGCATGTTTCAGAAGTTGGTCCAGGTCAACGCGCCCACCCGCCACACCGACACGATGGTTGGGAGATTTTCTATGTGATCAAGGGCAATGGCGAAGTTCTGTACGGCGACCAAACACATCCGGTCAATACGGGTGAAGCCATGCACCTGGAATGCAGTATTTTGCACGGGATAAAAAATATCGGCGATGGCCCGCTTCAATACGCCGTGATTATTAGAAAATAAGTGAGGAATCAGTAGCGTTTTCGCAACACATCCATAATGTGTGCCGAGAGCGATTGTACGGTTTCGTCAAAATTTGCATTCTCAACGGTTATGATGTGATGGGCTTCGCCCACCTCTAAGATATGTTGCTGAATCTGTAAAATGGCATCGAGGTTTTCTACATAGTGGTGCGATGTTCTTTGCGTTGCTTTTTCACTGCGAAATTCAAAGCGCTCGGCATATTGCTTTTTGTCATCTAAGTACAGGGTCATCCAGATAAATGTTGCCTGATCTTTATAGGTGCTCAAATCGATCAAATCGGGCAGGAGATGTACCCCGTCAATTATCAGGTTGACATGCTCTTCAATGGCGCGCTCAATCATTGCTCTCACGCCAACACCAACGCGAACAGCTTGTTCGCGAAATGCCTGCACTACTGGTGGATGCTCACCGCCCAATTCTGCACCTGTGTGTTGCCAGGCAGAAAATGAGGAGGCGTGCAACGCGGGCATCAGTTCGGGTGCGATCATCAACCGCATAATCTGTCGAATGGCATCGGTGGATGCGACGCGCGAAATTTTTAGCTGGTTGGCCAATGCCACTCCCACGGATGTTTTGCCCACCCCAGTTGCGCCGCTGATGAGAATAATGAGTGGCTTGTGTTGTCGATCCTTGCGAAATCGATACCAGGCCTCATAGCGCTCGGCATACTGAGACCCATAGCCGTCTTTTAAGCTTTTCAGTGTGATTTTAAAAATCTGTGATCGCTTAATTACCGTGCCTTGTGATCTCGAAAGTTGTTGCTCAACCTCTGAGGCAATCTGGTGTGTGAGGTCGTGATCCAGCCCAATGGCTTCGAGCGAATCGGCAAGCCGCTCCAGAGAAAATAGTGTTCTATCTTCGCCTTCTTCGATAAAAATTTGTCGCGATGTGGGTTCCCAAAAGATGGCATCGCCAATTATCCGATCACCAAATTCGCGTTGCACCTGTTTCCGCACCAGGTCGGCCATATCTTCGGCGTTGATGTCTTTCGCTTTTTGAAGTGACCGACGGATGCCATCTGCGAATTTGTATGCCTCTTGGAATGCGAATCCATGCTCAATTAAGTAGTGCGCCAGCATGCCCCGCAAAAATGGAATCCTTTTTTTGCCATCAACAATTGTCGCCATGGCAATCTCCCGCAAAACGCAGCTTTTTCAAAAATAACTGCTCATACTCGAACTTAGCGAACCTTTTGCACGGTGTCAAGTCTCTGTATTACGGCTCGCCAAAGAGGCTGACAACCTACACCCAAAATGTGAGGAATTTTATGTCTGTACAACCGAACGTCTTGCTGATTTCGACAGATCACTGGCCAGCGCATCTTTTGGGGTGTGCTGGCCATCCCGTTATTCAGACGCCGACGCTGGATGAGTTGGCGCGAAGTGGGGTGCGTTTTTCCAATTGTTATGCCGAATGCCCGGTGTGCATTCCGGCACGGCGCACGTTGATGACGGGCACTACGCCGCGAACACACGGGGATCGCGTGTTTGTGGAGACACTCGAAATGCCCGATATGCCAACTCTGGCGCAGACCTTTCGCAATGCGGGTTATCAGGCGTATGCCGTGGGCAAGTTGCATGTGTTTCCGCAGCGGGACCGCATTGGGTTTGACGATGTGATCTTAGACGAGGAGGGGCGCACGCAGTATGGGGTTCTCGACGATTACGAGCTTTTTTTGGGCGATCAGGGCTATGCGGGCGAGCACTTTAATCACGGCATGAGCAATAACGAGTATAGCGCGATGCCCTGGCATTTGCCCGATGAAACCCATGCGACAAATTGGGCGACACAAAATATGGCGAGATTTATTAAAAGGCGAGATCCCACGCGCCCTTCGTTCTGGTTTATTTCCTATCGGCATCCACATCCGCCGATTGTGCCGTTGCAGAAGTATCTGGATTTTTATCGGGATGTGGAGATGGATACGCCGTTTATGGGCGATTGGGTTCGGTCGGGAAATCTTCCCTATAGTCTCCAATCGATGACTGCGCGAGGAGACAAGCACAGCGCGGTTCAAATTGAGATGGCGCGGCGTGCGTTTTATGCCCTGTGTACTCATATTGACCACAGCCTGCGCGTGTTGATCGGTACGCTGAGGGAGGAGGGCTTGCTCGATAATACGATTATTTGTTTTACGTCGGATCACGGCGATATGTTGGGCAATCACAATATGTTGGCGAAGCGTCTTTTCTACGAGGGGTCGGCCAATATTCCGATGATTTTGCTCGGTACTGCTGGCGATGAGCGGGTCGGGTTCAATCGCGTGGATGATCGCCTGGTGGGGTGGCAAGATGTGATGCCCACGTTGTTGGATCTGGCGGGGATAGATATTCCCGATACTGTGGAGGGAATGTCGATGGTTGGCGAGCAAGAGCGGGATTGGTTTTACGGCGAGGTTGGCGAAGATGCCCATTCGACGCGGATGATTTGCGATGGCCGCTACAAGTTGATCTACTATTCTGTGGGAAATTACCGGCAGCTTTTTGATCTGAAAAACGATCCCCAGGAACTCGTGGATTTGTCTTCCGATCCGCAACATGCCGAGATTCTGGCGCGGTTGAACGCGCTCTTGATTGGCGAACTTTACGGCGAGGATGAAACATGGGTCGAGAATGGACAGTTGGTGGGCCTGCCAGACCAGCCATATCACTCCGGCCCCAACCGGGGGCTGACCAGCCAGCGCGGACAGCACTGGCCTCCACCACCAAAATCCGATATGCCCCAGATTCAATGGCATGCGTGAGAAGGAGGAATTATGCCATCGCGATTGTTCAATTCACATCCAGATCATGGGATTCGCGTGCCATGCGAGGTGATGGAGGCATTCGTTCGTGAGCTTTTTCTCGCTGTGGGTACGTCTGAAGAACACGCGCAGCACATGGCGGTTGCGTTGACTGCAAATGATTTGCGCTGTGTGTTCAGCCACGGTACGCGGCAGGTGCATAGTTATATATCCGAAATGAAGAATGGGCATACCAATCCGCGGCCCAATGTGACGGTGGTGTCCGAGTCAGAGGCGACTGCTATACTGGATGGGGATGGCGGGTTGGGATATTTCCCATCGCATCGGGGAACGGAGATGGCGATTGAAAAGGCGTTAAAGGTGGGGGTGAGTACGGTGACGACGCGCAATCACTTCCACTTTGGGGCAGCGGGCAATTATTCCCGTATGGCTCTTGCCAGCGATTGTATCGGGATGGCTCTGTCTTCTCATCGCTATCGCCCGCGTCCAGATGCGACGGTTATGAGTGCGTCAGGCGGGTCGCCGATTAGTATTGCCGTGCCCGCTGGCGAACAACCCCCTCTAATTATGGATATGGCGGCGCACTTTATCCCATATAGTGAAGAATCATTTGAGAAGTTTCCCGCGGCAGTTTTCAAGGGTTTGGGGCTGGCGGCTGTGTTACAGGCGATGGGGGGGATTTTGGCGGGTATCTGGAATGAAGGGTATGAGTTTACAGGTGAAGGCGAGGGGGCTGCGCCGCATCAAGGTGCGTTTATTGCGGTGTTTGACGTGAGGCGATTTGCTGATGTGGAGATGTTTAAGCAGGAGATGGATCGCTATGTCGGCGAGGCGCGCGCCACAAAACCCCTGCCGGGGCACGATCGCGCTGAATTAGCTGGCGGTATGGAATGGCAATGGGAAAGAGAGCACCGCGAGATCGGTATTCCCATGACCGATGAGCACCGCGATTTGCTGGAGAAAGTGGGCGATGGTGTCGGGGTTTCGTCGCCGTTTGGACAATTTGAAGGGTCGAGGTTTTAGACGGGTATCAACTAACAGAAGGAGCAATAGATGAGCGATAGACCGAATATTCTTTTTCTTTTTGCCGATCAGATGCACGCTTTTGCGATGGGGTGTATGGGGACGGAGGATATTCATACGCCAAATCTGGACAAGCTGGCGCGAGAAGGGGTTTTGTTTCGCAATTGTTATTCCAATGCGCCGGTTTGTACGCCGTTTCGCGCGACGCTGATTTCGGGACAATACGGGTCGCAGACAGATACGTTGCGCAATGGGCGGTATATTCCCGAGGGGACGCGCACACTGGCAGGCACGCTGAATGACGCGGGGTATCGAACCGGTTGGGTGGGCAAGTGGCATTTGGGCGCAACGGGTAATGTGTGGATCCCACCCGAGTTGCGGGCGGATTTTACGGAGTTTATCGGGTATCAGTGTTATAACGATTTTTTGCACAGTGTGAAATTTTACGATGAAGTGGGTGATGAGCATTGGTATGATGATCACAGAACGGATGTGACGAGTGATATTGCGATTGAGCGCATGGAGAAGATGGCGGAAAACGCACCCTTTGCGCTGTTTGTGTCCTATCAGAATCCGCATTATCCCGAGCAACCGGGATACGAATACGACGAGATGTATCGGGGCGTGACTCTTGCGCGACGTCCAAATTGCGTGGAGGTTGATCCCTATACGAGAACGCATAGTCCACCGAGTCCCAAGCCCCAGGAGAATGATCCGGTTTATCAGCGCTATGGCAATGATCTCGATGAATATCTGCGCGCGTATTACGCGATGGTGACGCAGTTGGATGCAAATGTGGGGCGGATGATGGATGCGCTGGATCGCATGGGGTTGCGGGATAATACGGTGGTGATGTTTACGTCGGATCACGGGGATTTGCAGGGCAGCCACGGAGAGACGAATAAGGGCAAGGCCTGGGAGGAGTCGAGTCGCATTCCCCTGATTGTTCGCGCACCAGGGGGTGCGGCAGGTGCGGTGGTGGATGATCTGGTGTCTGGCATGGATTTTTTTGCGACGTGTGTAGATTATGCGGGGCAACCTCCCGTTCCTTCGGTTGAGGGCGACAGTTTCGCGCCTCTGATGAGCGATCCTTCGCAAACTTTAGACCGACCGGTGTTTTCAGAAATGCAGCCCTGGTGTATGGTGCGCGAAGGCGCGTTTAAGCTGGTGGTGGAAAAAGAAGGCTTTGAAGCAACACATCTGTTCGATTTGGAAAATGATCCCTATGAGATGAATAATTTGCTGAACGATCGTACAAATGCTGAGAAACAGGCGCATTTGTACGATGTGTTGCAAAATTGGTACAGGCGCGTGAAGAGGTGATTGGGGAGCGTGGTGGGGATGGAGAGAGGAGTAATGGAGGACCGGTGTGGAGAGATCAAATAGTAAAGGACCAGATTTGAAATTCTGGGAGCACTTTTCGACCTACAAATACACTATTCTCGCCCTTTCAGTGGTTTTTCTTTTTTTTGCAATGCCATTGTTAGACCGCGCAGGACAGGATTTTGCACGGTTTCTCTTCTTAATGCTCCTGGCCACAGTGCTCTGGACTTTAGGCCTTCCCAGATGGTTATTGACGTTGTGTTTGGTGCCCGGAATTATGGGATTTGGCTTTCATTTACTTATCCACAATATTGATCTCTCTGGGGCAGTATTCAGAGTGTTTGAGATGGGAAAAATGGGTACTTATACCCTGTTTTACGGGATATGCCTTCTCATCTTTTTGCACCGGATTTTCTCAGAGACGACGGTTACTATAGATTCTATTCAAGGGGGAATAGCCATTTATTTTTTAAGCGGCGTGTTTTGGGCATTTCTTTATCAAACTCTGTTATTATTTGATCCAGATGCGATTTTGTTTTCGGATCATGTCGTGGGTGCGTTTTCAGATCTAATTTATTTTTCTTTTATAACAATGACCACTCTGGGCTATGGGGATATAATGCCTATAAGCCGGATGGCGAAAAATATGGCTGTTTTGGAAGCTGTTTGGGGACAAACCTATCTGGCGGTGCTGGTTGCTCGCCTGGTGGGGCTGCATTTAAGTGGCAGCGGTCGATTCGATTGAGGATGGTGTTTGGGCAAAGAAGTCGGGGATATCGACGGGTTCACCCAGGGAAAGGTTCATGAGCATGTCGTGCACGCAGAATGCGGGTTCGTTTTGGGCGGGTTCAATGTGACGGTCTGTGCCATCGGAGAGTATTTCGCGCGATTTAACATTGTCGGCAAAACATGCACTGAGGAGTTCTGATTTTATTCGTATAATCAAGTCCGGATCTTCGATGGGGCAAAGTGTTTCGACGCGGCGGCGCAAATTTCGAGGCATCCAATCCGCACTGCCGATGTACACATCGGGGTCCCCGTCATTTTCAAAGTAATAGACGCGGCTGTGTTCCAGAAATCGCCCGATTATGCTGCGCACTCTGATGTTATCGCTTATACCGGAGACACCCGCACGCAGACAGCATATACCGCGCACGATCAGGTCAATTTGTACGCCGTTTTGCGATGCGCGATACAGCGCGCGAATGACTTTGGGGTCTTGAAGTGAATTCATTTTTGCAACAATACGGGCTGTGCGTCCCTGGCGTGCATGGTCGATTTCGCGATCGATTTTTTTGAGGATGGAATCGAGCATGGTAGAGGGTGCAATGAGCATTTTGCTGACCTGGGGATGTGCAGATTGCGTGGTGAGCAGGTTAAAAACTTCGGCTACATCATTTGTGATGTCTTCGCGTGCTGTGAACAATCCCAGGTCCGTATAAAGTCGGGCTGTTGAGGGATTGTAATTGCCCGTGCCGATGTGGGCGTAGCGGCGTAGCCCGTTATTGGTTTCACGTCTGACCAGCATCGAGAGTTTGCAGTGCGTTTTAAGGCCCACAACCCCATATACGACGCATACACCCGCATCCTGAAGGCGGCGTGCCCATCGAATATTGGATTCCTCGTCAAATCGCGCTTTGAGTTCAACGACCACTGTTACTTCTTTACCCGCCTCTGCTGCGCGGATCAGTGCATCGATAACGGGTGAATCTTCGCTGGTGCGATAGAGCGTTTGTTTGATGGCGAGCACATCGGGGTCGGTTGCCGCTGAATTGACGAATTGAACAACGGGTGTAAAAGCATCGTAGGGATGGTGAAGCAACATATCTTTTTGTCTGATCTGGTCAAAGAGGGTATCGACTTCCTCATACGTGTGGTCGGGCGGGTGATAAGGTAAATATTTCAAATCGGGTCTGGGGGTCGCGCTATAGAGTCCCATTAAACGGTTGAGATTCACCGGTCCGTTGACTTGATACACCTGATTGTTTTTCAGACTATATGTCGATTGTAAGCGCTTGACAAGTGCCCGACTGGCATCGGCTTCGATTTCGAGGCGGACGGTGTCGCCTTTGCGCCGATTTTGCAATTCGTCTTCAATGGCGAGCAATAAGTCATCGGCTTCTTCTTCGTCCAGGTAGAGATCGCTGTTTCGGGTGATGCGGAAAGCAGCCGAGTCGAGAATTTGATATCCCCGGAAAAGTTCGGGAATGTGTGCCTGGACAATATCGGCGAGAAAGACAAAGTCGATGCGCTGGCTGTCTTCTTCTCGGGGCAAGCGAATCAGACGCGGCAATAGACGAGGAACCTGCACGACGCCGAGCAGTGTTTCGCCTTCGCGATTTTTGAGCAAAAGGGCGATGCAAAGGGCTTTGTTAATCAGGCGTGGCAATGGGTGTGCAGGGCTGATGGTGAGCGGAGTTAAAACCGGGTAGAGTTCTGCGTGGCAATAGTCGTCGAGGAAGGATTTTTCGCGGGCAGAAAGCGTACTGATGGTGCGAATGTGGACATCTGCATCGCGCAATGCGGGAAGGAGTTCGTCGTTCCAGCAGGCGTATTGCTCATCGACCATGCGATGGGCTTCTTTTGCAATGGCTGAAATTTGTTCTTCGGGGAGGAGGCCATCGGGGCCGTAGTCGGAAATGCCCGCTTCTACTTGTTGGAGCAGTCCCGCTACGCGCACTTCAAAAAATTCGTCGAGGTTGTTGGCCACGATGCCCAGGAATTTGACTCGTTCCAGCAGGGGATTTTCAGGGGTGCGGGCTTCTTGTAATACGCGCTGATTAAAACGCAGCCATGAAAGTTCTCTATTGAGATAGAGACTGGTATCGCCGAGGTCCATAACACACTCCGGGGAAGAGGCGACGGAATTGCGTTAAATGTCAGGTATTATAATGCGATATAGAGCAGTTTGTCAAATAAAAACGGCGATCTTGAGGAAAAGGTCGGATGGGCAAAAATCCATCCGACCTTTTCTTTTGAGAAGAGAGTTAGCGGGAAGAATCCCCGAAGAAAGGATGAAATGGCGTATTTGTAACAAAAATGTCACGTTTTTGTGACCAAAGCGTAACCGTTTTGGAGGCGATTTGTAACATTATAGCGATATCTTATCGCGGAGAACGTCGTTTATTCACCAATTCGAAGGGAGAGCAAAAGCGCATTTGTAAAGCAATTTGGGGAATACTGTTGTGTTTGGGTTTTGTTTTGGCGGGGCGGGGTGAAGCTGTAGATACCAGGCTTCAGGGTGTTATGTTTGCCGATTATTATATCGTTAGAGGAAATGGAGAAGAAGAAAATGGCTTTAGGTTTCGACGCATTTATCTCACCCATGACCTGAAGTGGAGTGATGCTTTTTCTGGACGGGTTCGGCTGGAAGCCAAGGATGCGGGATTTAATAGCGAAAAGAAAATAGAACCCTTTGTAAAGCACGCGTATTTGCGCTATCGCAAAAATGGCCATGCGCTCTATATGGGGCTGTCGGGTACGCCAACATGGAACGTATCGGAGTCTGTTTGGGGTTATCGCTCTATCGAGAAGACCCTCATGGACCGAAAAAAAATTGCCTCTTCGGCTGATATAGGCATTGCATATCGCACGCGATTGGATGAAGCTGGAAAATTAAATGCCCAGATTATGCTGGCCAATGGCAGCGGACAGCAGTCCGAGTCAGATCACTACAAGAAAATTTACGGTCTGTTGCATTTTGAGCCTGGTACCCTGAATGTGACGACTTATGTAGATTGGGAAAAACGCGCAGGCAATCTAGATCGCACGACTTTGGCTACGTTTATTGGGTGGAAAAAGAAAATTTTCCACGGTGGATTGGAAGCCTTTGTGCACTGGCGCAACCATACCGCACAGATGCGAGGACTTTCACTGTTCGGCTCAGGACAGATTAGCGAGAAGATAAAGGTGTTTGCTCGTAGCGATTTCTTTGATCCAGACGATAAGTCTGACGACGATGGGGAATATTGCTTTCTCGGAGGGCTTGACATTGAGCCGGTAAAGGATATTCACATTATGCCCAATGTGATGGGCACAAATTTTCAGGCTCCAGATGTGGATATTGAGGTGATTCCCCGGCTAACGCTATATGTTAAGTTTTGAGTACAGGTTATCACATAAATGTCGTGTTTTCGTCATCTGTGTAACGCGATACAGGTTTATTTTTTTCATTCTGTAACACTACCCAAGGGAGATTGAATGACCAGATTTATTTGTATGATCGCATGTGTGGCTGTTTTGACACAGGCTGCGGCTCAGGCGCAGCAAGATTCGCCTGTTCCTGCGTATCAAAAAGTGAGTGGGATTTCCGGAAGTGCCAACAGTATTGGGTCAGATACGATGAATAATTTGATGACGCTCTGGTTGGAAGGGTTTCGCAAGTACTATCCCAGTGTAACTATTCAGGTTGAGGGTAAGGGATCGAGCACTGCGCCTCCCGCACTGATCGAAGGCACCGCGCAATTCGGGCCTATGTCGCGTCCGATGAAGGCTTCGGAGATAGACAAGTTTGAAAAGCATTTTGGATATCCACCAACAGTGTTGCGCACCTCGCTGGATGCACTGGCTATTTTTGTCAATAAGGACAACCCGATTAATGGGTTGACTTTGCAGCAGGTAGATGCGATTTTTTCCAAGACGCGACGCGGTGAGTATAAGGAAAATGTTACGAGGTGGGGGCAGTTGGGTTTGGGGGGCGATTGGAAAAATGCCGCATTCAGCCTTTACGGGCGCAATTCCGCGTCGGGCACTTATGGATTTTTCAAAGATCACGCGCTGTTTAAGGGCGATTTTAAAGATGAAGTCAAAGAGCAACCGGGGTCTGCCTCGGTGGTGCAGGGCGTGGCCGAAGACAGGTACAGCATGGGTTATAGTGGCATTGGTTACAAGACCTCTGGCGTGCGCGTCGTACCTCTGGCGCTGGAAACTGGTGAACCCTTTAGAGAGGGTACGATCGGAAATGTGATAGATGGATCTTATCCTCTGGGGCGTTTTTTGTATTTGTACATCAACAAGGCACCCAATAAACCTCTCGATCCGCTCGTGAGAGAATTTTGTAAATTCATTTTCTCCAAAGAGGGGCAAGAGATTGTCGTTAAAGATGGCTATATGCCCGTGCCCTATCAGGTGGTTAAAGAGGAACTTGAGAAGTTACAATTCCCCACCTTAAATCCCTGACTCCCAGCGGTGAGACGTTAGAGGGCCACCCAGCCCCTCTTCCTGAGACGTAATAGCTACGACCCGTCCCCAGTCTCTGTTCTCTCACTTCTAACCTCTTACGTCTCACCTTTATTATGTCTCTTCCCACAGAACCAACATCAAAGCGACAATTGCCTGGCATCACGCCAAAGGCACGCCTGATGGACCGCGCTGGACGGTGGGTGATCACTGCTGGCGGCATCGGGGTGATCCTGTCGGTGCTGGGCATTTTTCTTTTTGTGTTGATGGAGTCCTATCCTCTGTTTTTGAAGCCGAGCGTGTCCAGGGCGCATACCTTTGATTTTTCGCACCGTCAGCCCGTCCTGTGTACGGGGGTTGATCCCTATCAGGCGGTGATGTTTGTCGTGCATGAAGCGGGGATTGATTTTGTGGATATGACTACAAAGTCGGTGACAAAGTCCGTATCTATTCCCGAACTACAGGGACGGCGCATTCGAGCGGCTTATCGCGCTCTGGATAACACGCATGTTGGCCTGGGTCTGGACGACGGTACAATGCTGGGCTGTCGCGTGAATTTTGCCGTGGATTACGATGCGGAGGGAAAGCAGATTGTGACGCCGTCTTTTTTTGTTGAGTCGGCGATAGATCTAACCGATGAGGCTCTTGCGCATCTCGTATTTCGGCACGATGGAAAATCTCGAGGCACAGTACTTGGCATTGCGGATTCCGGGCAACTCGTTTTGGGAATTTCCGAAAGACAGCGAGGACTTTTAGGTGATGGCAAAACGACTGTTCGCACATACGATTTGACCGATGAGATCAAAGGGCGCGCCAGGGTGGGTGCCGTGGCAAAATCGGGACGCTATGTTCTGGTGGGCACAGACCGCGGTGAAGTATTTCGATGGGAAATTGGACGGGCGAGTTCCAATCCCAGGTTGTTGGATTATTTTCGGGTTTCCGATCAGGAGGTGTCTGCGTTGGATTTTGTGCTGGGCGATGTGTCGCTCGTCGTGGGCGATGTGGGTGGTCGTGTGTCTGTCTGGATGCCCGTCAGAACGAGCGAGGGCGACAATAAAAGGGTGTTCAAAAGGATCCACACTTTGCAGTCTCATCCGGCGGCGGTGACTGCACTGGCGTCGTCTGCTCGCGACAAACAGTTTTTATCGGGCGATGTATCGGGGATGGTTGCGTTGCATCACATGACATCGGAACAAACGTTTTTTCAATTGCCCGGTGATAGCCCTATTCAATCCCTGTCTTTTGCGCCAAAAGCAAATGGCTTTTTGACTGTGAGTAAGTCGGGACAGGTGACGGATTTCGGTCTTTACAATCCACATCCCGAAGTGACGTTACAAACACTTTTTGGCAAAGTGTGGTACGAGGGATATACGGAGCCTCAATACGTGTGGCAATCTACGGGTGGATCGGATGATTTTGAGCCTAAGCTGAGTATTGTACCTTTGATATTTGGTACCTTTAAGGGTACGCTTTATGCGATGTTATTCGCGCTGCCTCTGGCTGTTCTGGCAGCGATTTACACATCGGAATTTGCCTCTCCCAACGTGCGTGGTGTGGTCAAACCCGTGGTGGAGTTGATGGCTTCGCTTCCCAGTGTGATTCTGGGCTTTTTGGCTGGTTTGTGGTTGGCTCCACTGCTGGAGACGAGGATCGTCGGTGCATTGCTGTTGTTGCCCTGTGTGCCCATTGTCGTGGTGATATGTGCCTGGAGCTGGGGACAGATGTCCGAAGATTTTGCACGCAGAATACCGGATCACTGGATTCTAACTTTGCTGGCTGGCATCGCGTTGTTTTCGCTCTATCTGTCGTTCGCACTCGGTCCTTTGGCCGAATCGCTTTTGTTCGGCGGCAATTTTCAAAGCTGGCTGCTCGGCACAACGGGTACACGCTACGATCAGCGCAATTGTCTGGTGGTGGGCTTTGCGATGGGATTTGCCGTGGTACCCATTATTTACACGATCTGCGAAGATGCTCTGTCGAGCGTGCCACAGCATCTGCGCGCTGGATCACTCGCGCTGGGCGCAACGCCATGGCAAACGGCTATCCGCGTGGTGTTGCCCACGGCGAGCCCGGGTATTTTTTCCGCGACTATGATTGGATTTGGCCGCGCTGTGGGCGAAACGATGATTGTGTTGATGGCTACGGGCAATACGCCGATTTTGGATTGGACCATTTTTAATGGCATGCGCACGATGTCGGCCAATATCGCCGTGGAGATTCCCGAAGCACCCCATGAAGGTACGCTTTATCGCGTGTTGTTTTTGACAGGGGTTTTGCTGGCGGCGATTACTTTTTTGGTGAATACGCTGGCAGAAGTGGTGCGGCAGCGTTTGCGCGAGAAGTATAGCAGGATTTGATGTTCTGGAGATGGATGTGAAGAATTTTTGGAAAACAGGTGTGCCATTTATCTGGTTGACCGGTAGCGCGCTGGCGCTTTGTTTGCTCATGATTATAGGGCTGATCGCGCTGGTTATGTACAATGGCACTGGATTTTTTTGGCCCTCGGATATCGAAGCGGTAATACTCAAAGATGGTCGGAAAGCAATGGGGCAGCGGTGGGATAAACAGGAGATTCCGGCGTCGAATCGAACGGGGTCCGGGCAATTTCGCATTCAGCTCAAAGTGGGCAATCGCGATGTGTATGGCAGCGATTTTCAATGGATAGATGAATCGGATATTCAATCGACGGATTATCTCGTAGATGCGGTGGTTTTTGAGCGGCGCGAGTGGGGCAATTTTTATGGGTTTATCGAAGCTCTGTACGAAGGTGAAACCCAGGTGTTGAATACATGGGATATGCTACAAGCGCAATTGGATAATACCCGGGAACGACACGAACAGATTCGGCAAATTGAAGAAGATGCGATCGGTGACTTAAATCGACAAATTGAAAGCCTGCGACTAAAAAAACGTGAGATAGAATTGGGTGATGGAGATACCGATGAGATTGACGCGATTGATCGAGAGAGCAGATCCTATTGGGAAGCTTATGAACGATTGGCTGACGAACTGGCGCAATTGCGAGCAGCCAACGAGGTTTATCGCATAGATGTGCGGTTAATTGGCGGTGAGGTGCGGCAGATTGCCACGGCCGATATCGTGCGTGCATATCGACCTAACCGACTGGGAATTTTGGGAAAAACGAGCGTTTATTTTTCGCGTGTCGCGGAATTTTTATTTGATGAACCCCGTGAGTCCAATACAGAAGGTGGGGTATTCCCCGCGATCTTTGGCACTGTTATGATGGTTTTTTTGATGAGTTTGGCGGCTGTGCCATTTGGTATCTTAGCCGCGCTCTATTTGCACGAATACGCCAGGCAAGGTATCTTAGTTAGAGTGATTCGCATTGCGGTTAATAATCTGGCGGGTGTACCTTCTATTGTTTTTGGGATGTTTGGCCTGGGATTTTTTGTTTACGGCATTGGCGGAAGTATCGATCAGTTCTTTTTTCCCGAGGCGTTGCCCACGCCCACATTTGGTACTGGCGGCATTTTGTGGGCTTCGTTGACCCTGGCGTTGCTGACAGTGCCGGTGATGATTGTTTCTGCCGAAGAAGCGCTTTCTGCTGTGCCGAGCGATGTGCGTGCCGGGTCGCTGGCACTCGGGGCGACCAAATTGCAGACCATTTTGCGCGTGGTTTTGCCCGGCGCGTTGCCGGGTATTCTCACGGGCATTATTCTCGTGATTGCACGCGGTGCTGGCGAAGTGGCTCCGCTGATGATTACTGGCGTTGTGAAATTGGCTCCTGCATTGCCCGTAGATGGTATCTGGCCCTTTTTTCACCTGGAACGCAAGTTTATGCATCTGGGATTTCACATTTACGATGTGGGTTTCCAGTCGCCCAATGTCGAGGCGGCTCGCCCCATGGTATATACGACGACTTTATTGCTGATGGGGATTGTACTGGCTCTGAATCTGGTGGCGATTCTGGTTCGCAATCGGCTTCGCAAGCGCGTTGGTGGTGCGACGTTTTAAATAGGTGAGAGAAAGGAATCACAATGGCTGAAGCAGAACTTGCAAATACACGGTCCGGCGAAGCAATTGTTCCAGATATTCAGAATCCCATTGTCACCATATCGAATCTGAGCCTGTATTACGGCGAGACGCAGGCCCTTTTTGACATTGACATGCAGATTCCCGAGTATCGGGTAACGGCTTTGATCGGTCCTTCGGGATGCGGGAAGTCAACGCTGTTGCGGTGCATGAATAGGCTGAACGATTTGATCGATTCGGTGCATATCGAGGGTGTGGTTGAAATTGATAATGACGACATTTACGGTCCCGGATACGATGTGATTTCGTTGCGCCGCCAGGTCGGTATGGTGTTTCAAAAGTCCAATCCCTTTCCCAAGTCGATTTATGAGAATCTCGTTTACGGTTTGAGAATTGCAGGTGAAAATCGGCGGGCGGTGCTCGATGAGGTGGTGGTACGCAGTTTGCAGGCTGCCGCGCTTTGGGATGAGGTAAAAGACCGGCTCAATGACAGTGCTCTGGGGCTTTCAGGAGGACAACAGCAAAGGTTGTGCATTGCGCGTGCAATTGCTGTTGAGCCTGCGGTGATCTTGATGGATGAACCCTGTTCGGCACTGGATCCAATTGCGACGGGGCGTATTGAAGAGACAATTGAAGAGCTCAAAAAGCAATATACGATTGTGATTGTAACACACAATATGCAGCAGGCGTCGCGCATTTCGGACTATACGGCGTTTTTTTATTTGGGACGTTTGATTGAGATGGCCGAAACGAGCGAGATGTTTACCAATCCGCAGCTCAAACAAACCGAAGATTATGTGACAGGGCGGTTTGGCTAAGCAGAGGAGTCATGATTATGGAGCGTACTCTTGACCAGCATCTCGACCACCTCAAAGGTGAGTTGTTGAAGATGGGTAGTGCGGTAGAAGAGTCTATTGAACAGGCAGTACAATCGCTTGTAGAACGCGACAATCACCTCGTTGATGTGGTTGAAGAGGGTGGACATCACATTGACGATTGGGAAGTGGAGATAGAAGAAGAGTGTTTGAGGGTGTTGGCTGTGCAGCAACCCGTGGCTGGCGATTTGCGCCTGGTGGCGGGCATTATGAAGATCAATTACGATCTCGAGCGCATCAATGATCAGGCGGTGAATATCGCTCAGCGCGCCCGTTTGCTCAATCGCATGCCGCAATTGAAACCGCTGATCGATATTCCGCGGATGGCCGAGTTGGCACGGGGTATGGTCAGGGATGCTCTGGATGCATTTGTCAATCGCGATGTGGAATTGGCCAATAAGGTGCGTCGAATTGACGATACTATGGATGCCTTGCGCGATCAAATTTTCCGCGAGTTGTTGACGTACTTAAACACGGGTATTCCCTCGACTGTGGATCAGGCTATTTTACTCATTCTCGTGTCCAGACATCTGGAGCGCATTGGCGATCATTCATCCAATATTGCCGAAAATGCCGTCTATCTCGTTCAAGGGCGCATCGTGAGACATCAACAGGAGGAATTGCGCGCAGGCGAGTAATCTCCACCGTATTTTTGTGGCGAACACTGTCGCGTAAATGACACGCGATTGTAACACGGCGATGATATTATACCCAAAGCACGACGTATTCTCCCTCTTGGGAACCGGCCCGCGACCCGGTTCCCATTTTTTTTGCCCCGAATTCAAATTCGGGGCTTTTTCGTTGACCCAAAATTGGTACCTGTGTATTTTACTGTCTGGAGAGACTACTATATTATATTAATATTACAACAATGAGGTGGTTGATCTCTTTGCCCAGTTGCATAAAATCCGAAGCTCGGTTTTGCGAGCGATGTGGGACTTTGCTGGTTGTAAAAGCAGTTGAAGATCGGGAGAGACCGTGTTGTCCGTCGTGTGGATTTGTGGCTTATCTCGACCCCAAGGTAGCAGCCGGAGTTATTGTAACCCTCGATGGTGGCGTTGTACTGCTCAGGCGCAATATTGATCCCGGGTTTGGCAAGTGGGTGTTCCCCGGCGGATATGTGGATGCAGGCGAGCCAACCGATGTTGCGGCTGTGCGCGAAACCCGCGAGGAAGTGGGGTTAGAGGTCGAGATCGGTGAGTTGCTCGGCGTGTTGTCTTATGAAGGGGAGCGGGTGGTGCTGATTGTTTATACTGGACGGGTTGTGGGCGGAAAGTTGGAAGGCAATTTTGAATCGCAGGCTGTGGCTACATTTGCCCCTCGGGATATTCCATGGAATGATCTGGCTTTTGACACGACCAGAGAGGCATTGCAAATTTGGGTGGCGCAGTATGGCGAAATGTATGATAAAGAAAGGTTATTATGCTGAATTCTATTGAAGATGTTGAAGAGCGGTTTGCCGAGCAGGGGTATATCACGGACCGCACATTGGCAACGACGATTTTTTTGGCGCAGTCGCTTGGCAAACCAATTTTTCTGGAGGGGGAACCAGGCGTTGGAAAGACAGAAGTAGCCAAAGTTATGGCCGGTATTTTTGATACTGAGTTGATTCGATTGCAGTGCTATGAAGGTATTGATGCCAATACGGCATTGTACGAATGGAATTATCCGCGTCAGATGCTGGAGCTAAGGCTCGAAGAAGCGCGGGGAATCGACAAGGCCGAAATTGGTCAAAATATTTTTCGCGAAGATTTTTTGCTCAAGCGTCCCCTTTTGTCGGCTCTTGAGGGTAGCGCAGAAAAGCAACAGGTGTTGTTGATTGACGAAGTGGATCGATCGGATGAAGAGTTTGAAGCGTTTTTGCTCGAAGTGTTATCCGATTTCCAGATTACGATTCCCGAGATTGGTGCGATAAGAGCGATGCAGGTGCCGTTTGTCGTGCTTACGTCCAACCGAACGCGCGAGTTGCACGACGCGCTGAAGCGCCGGTGTTTGTATTTGTGGATTGACTATCCCACGTTTAGCAAAGAAATGGATATTGTGCGGTCGCGTGTGTCGGGTGTGCAGGACGAATTGGCACAACAGGTTTGCGGGTTTATGCAATTGTTGCGCAATCGCGATTTTTACAAAAAGCCCGGTGTTGCCGAAACGATTGATTGGGCACTGGCTCTGATGGCTATGCGTGTTGAAGAACTGGATCCGCAGATAGTTGATGCGACATTGGGATGTGTTTTGAAGTATAAAGAAGATATTGAAAAAATTCAGGAAGACGGCCTACCACAACTGATTGAGAAGGCCCGATTGCTGAAAGAACGCACACAAGTTGCCGTTTAGGAGATCACATGCCAAGAACTATGCTGGGACGAGTTGTCGGTTTTTCAAGGGCTTTGCACAGTGCTGGCGTTGAAGTCAATGCGGGCAATCTCATTGATTTGTGCGATAGTTTTCAATATATCAGCCTGCACAATCGGAGCGATTTTTACGCTGCTGCGCGTGCGACACTGGTGTCGCGCTATGACGATCTGGAGACTTTTGACGAGGTTTTCAGGGCTTTCTGGGCGCGACCGATTTTGCCCGACGATATGACTCTGACCGATACGGATGCCGGCGGAGATCCGGATCTCGATGTTCAGGCAGATGTCAATGAGGTGGTGGATACTGCAGATTTGCAGGAAGAGGCCGAGGGGGAAGGCGAATCCGAGGAGGTTGGGTATAGCCCCGATGAGGCTTTGATGGGAAAAGATTTGGCCGCAATGTCCGATCGCGAGATTGAGCAGGCCCGAAAGGTGATCCACGAAATTGTGAATATCATTGCCAACCGCCGCAGTCGCAGGCGCGTGCCCGAAAATCGGGGGGCTGAACTGGATTTCAGGCGCACATGGCGGCGCAATGCGCTGTATGGTTCTGACGGTGTCGAATTGATGATGAAGCGGCGTCGCATCAAAAAGACCAAGCTGATGTTGTTGTGTGATGTGAGCGGGTCTATGGATTGTTATAGCCGGTTTCTGATTCGCTTTATCTACGCGCTCAAGCGCGAAATCCGAGATGTGGAGGTCGGGGTGTTTTCCACGCGGATGACCGCAATTTCGCGTTTGCTCAAAACAAAAGGCATTGAAGAATCACTTGTAGAAGTGGCTGATACAGTACACGACTGGGCGGGTGGCACAGATATTGGCGGGTGTTTGCGCGAGTTTAACGACCAGTTTGCACGCGATATGTTGCACTCGCGCACTGTGATGATTATTGTGAGCGACGGCTGGGACCGGGGCGATCCCGATTTGATGCGGCAAGAGATGGCGCGATTGCGAAAGCGCGTGCATAAGTTGATGTGGCTCAATCCACTTTTGGGCACGCCGGGGTATCAGCCCCTGTGTTTGGGGATGAAGACAGCACTTCCATATCTGGATTATTTTTTGCCCGCACACAATCTGGAGAGTTTGATTCAATTGGCCCGAACACTGCGGTCTGTTTGGAAGTAGGGTAGCGAATCAACGAATCAACGAATCAACGATAGCAGTTGGGTGGTTGGGCGGAGTTCGTCTATTCGTCTATTCGCGTTTTTTCGATAGGTGACGTTATGGCTGGTCAAGATGTTTTTCGAGAGGCTTTGACCCTGGTTTCTCAGGGTGAAAAGGCCGCCTTATCGACGATTGTGTCGAGCAAGGGGTCTTTGCCGATGAGCAAAAAGGCCAAGATGCTCGTGCGTCCCGATGGCGTGATTATAGGTACGGTGGGTGGCGGTTGTTTGGAAGCCGATGTGTGGGCCGAAGCCCGTCATGTGATGGAAACCGAAGCACCGACTTTGCAGAAGTTTATTTTGACGGAAAAACACGCGGGCGAAAATGGCCTCAATTGCGGCGGCAATGTCGAGATTTTTACCGAACCTCTGTTGCCCGGTCGCGCAGATGACATGCTCGGCGATATTGCTCGGGTTCGCAAAGTGCGCGGTTCGGCTGTGTTGGCAACGCTGGTTTCGGGCGGCGATCAGGTGGGTGCGAAGTTATTGGTCCATCCCGATGGTAGAACAGTGGGTAGTCTGGGCCATGACCTTGCCGAAGCCTGTGTGCGCGAAGAGGTGGCAGCTTTTGAGGCGATTCCGGAAAGTTTGCTCAAGGTCATAAAAATCGGGTCAGAACCCGTTGTGGTCTTTTTGGAATCTATTTGTCCCGAGCCTACGCTGTTTTTGTTTGGCGGGGGGCACGTTTCCTATGCTATCGCACAGATCGCGCATTCGGTCGGATTTCGGATTGTGGTTATTGACGACCGGCCCATGTTTGCCAATAAAGAGCGGTTTCCCATGGCGAGTGAAACGCTGACGCTGGAGATGGAGACGGCTTTTGACCATCTGGTTATTGACGATTTGTCTTATGTGGTGGCTGTGACGCGGGGACACCAGCACGATAAACCGGTTATCGAGCAGGCGATTGATACCCAGGCGGCGTATATTGGTATGATTGGTAGCCGTCGGAAGATCGCGCTGATGTGGAAAGAGTTTGAAGCCAAAGGTATTCCGAGAGAAAAATTGGATGTTGTTCACGCGCCGATTGGATTGGATATCGGCGCAGATACACCCGAAGAAATCGCCGTGAGTATTGTTTCTGAACTCGTTCAGGTGCGCCGGTCACAGGGAAAACCCATTCATCAGGGTATGTCGCTGTCATCGGTGTGAGGTAAATGACTTATCGTCGGGGGAGAACAAGGAGGTGATGTAGTAGCGACATAGCTGAGAACGATTTACGTGAGGGGAGACGACAGAGGTGCGCGAGCATCTTTTAAGTCTGGTTTTCGAAATTATTTCAGAAGGGAGTTAACCATGACGAGATGGATAATCGCATTTGTTGCGATGTCGTTTTTATCCGCATCGGCAATGGCCGGGGTGACGGGTAAAATTGCGGGTCAGATTGTCGATAAAGGCGACGGTGGTGGCTTGCCCGGTGCCAATGTGGTGGTTCTGGGCTTGCACAGTGTCTTTGGTGCGACATCAGATCCCGAAGGTAATTTTGTGATTTTGAATGTGCCGGCGGGCACTTTTGACGTAAAATGCAGTTTTATCGGGTATCAAGACGTGGTGCTCAAGGGCATCAAGGTATTGCCCGATTTGACCACCGAAGTAGATTTTGTGCTCGCAGAACAAGTACTGGAAGGCGAAACTATCGAAGTGGTGGCGGTGCGTCCGCTGGTGCAGAAAGACAAGACCAGCTCGATGCGCCTCGTAACCAGCGAAGAACTCGAGTATATGCCGGTTCGCGGGTATGCAGCGGCCACGTCCTTGCAGGCGGGCGTGACGAACCGGAACGGCACGCTTTACATACGCGGTGGGCGGTTTTCCGAAGTTGACTACATCGTCGATGGCGTGTCGCAGAAGGATTTGCAATTCGGCTCATCGACCACCACCCTGAGCAATGGCGCTATAGATCAGGTATCTGTGATTGTGGGTGGATTTGAAGCGGAGTACGGGCGCGTGATGTCGGGCGTTGTTAAGGTGGTGACGCGCGAAGGCGGGCAGAATTATTCGGGGTCTGTGGAATATATTACAGATGAGATGAATGACCGCAGTTGGGCCGGTGCGCCTTCTTATGGGTATAACACTACCGATGCGACATTTGGTGGTCCGCTCGTTCCCGGAACGAACGGACCTTCGTTTTTTGTTTCCGGAGAATACATCGATCGCCTCGACCGCAGCCCGCGCTGGGGGGTGGAAGCCCACGAGTGGGAAAAAGACCTGTTGTCACAGGAAGAGTACGATTTGCTCAGCGAGGGCATATTGCCGCATTATACGCTCGAAAGATGGGGCTGGCAGGCCAAGCTGGCGTATCGGTTGTCCGACGAAATCGGTCTGAAGGCAGGGATTGTAGGCTCAAAAACGGATCGCTTGAGCTATAGTCACACCTATCGCTATAATTTGCGGCATGCGCCGCGTGTCAAAAGAAATAACAACTCGGCATTTGCCCGCGTGACCTATACGATGGGTGCAAAGACCTTCTTCACTTTGCAAACAAGTCTGTTCGACCAGAATTTTAAGGCGGGCGACGGGGTTCATTTCGACAATTTGCACGACTATGCCCGTCCCCAGGGCAATTCGCGTTTTGACGCGGAAAGTTTGTTTGCACGCGGCGATGTGGATTCCACCGAGATTACGCAGACAACGGAAACCATCAATGATCGCTCTATAACGTATTTTGAAGGCGATGAAGGGCGCGTGTATGATGACTTTGAGCAAACCAGCTCATTTTATCTCACGCCTATCGACTTCGATTTGACCAGCCAGATCAGCCGCAATCACCAGTTTAAGCTCGGTTTTGACGTGCAGATGCATCGGTTGCGTTATTACCGGCACCTGACCCCCATTTTGCTCTTTCGCGGTCCATTTGTCAGCACAGACGACAGGGGTGGCTTTCAGGATGTAGATCGCTACGGGTATGATTACAACTGGAATGGCCAGGTAGTCGAACCTCTGGATTCGACCCGAGACGCGCAAAAAGAACCCATTTTGGCTTCGTTTTACGTGCAGGACAAGATGGAATACGACGGGTTGATCATCAATGCGGGCGTGCGTTACGATTATTTGAATGCGAGTACCGATGTGCTCGCCAATGAAGGCGTGCCATTGGGTGGCGATTCCACACTCGATCCATCGGATCTCGCTGGCAATAGCGTGTATCACAAGATCAGCCCGCGCCTGGGTGTTGGGTTTCCCGTTACAGATAAGACCGTGTTCCACATGAACTACGGCATTTTTTACCAGCAACCCAAGCTGGAAGACCTGTATGTTGGTCTGGATTATCTGGAATACAAAGTGCCACTGGGGGGATATTATTACGCCTTTGGCAATCCGAATCTCAGGCCGGAAAAAACCACGGCTTACGAAGTGGGTGTGGTGCAGCAGTTGGGCGGTCATGCCAGTGTCGATGTCACTGCTTATTACAAAGCCGTGGAAAACCTCGTTCAGGTGTCGACAATTCCGTCTGATCCCACGGCCTTTTCCTCGTTTCGCAACAACGACTACGGAACCATCAAGGGGCTGGACTTTGGTTTGCTCATGCGTCGCATAGGGCGCACAACAGCGCGTCTGTCTTATTCTCTGGCTTATGCGACGGGCACGGGATCAACCCCACAAACTCAGCGGCGGATCGCCTGGGGCTTCCAACCCGGCGTGACCGAGCCGCCCAAATCGACCTCACCTCTCGACTTTGATCAACGCCACAAAATTTCGGCATCGATCGACTATCGCTTTGTCGATAAAGATGGGCCGAGGTTCCTGGGCGGTCAGCCGCTGTCCAATGCCGGGATCAATGTGTTGTTCGAAGCCGGGAGTGGGTTCCCCTATACGCCCACGTTTACGTTTAATGAAGTGACCACAGGGGCTTCGGCGTCACGTCCTTCGGGACCGGTGAATTCCAGCTATGGTCCCTGGACATTCAGGACCGATGTGAAGGCGAATAAGCGTTTCAAAATTATAGGGCTTCAGGGCGACATATACGTCTGGGTACTCAATTTGCTCAACCGCGCCAACGCGACTAGCCCCGTGTATTCGAGCACGGGCAGCCCAATGACTTCGGGCTGGTTGAATACAGACGAAGGCCGCAAATTTGTGGAGCGCTTTGGTCAACTGGGCGAAGACAAATACAAGCTCAAAGAGAAAAGCCCATTCAACTTTGGCACGCCGCGGCAGGTTCGCTTCGGACTCGCGCTCAGCTTCTAAATGGGAGATTAGAACATGAAAAGCTTTTTGAATATTTTGACGCTGGCTTTGATGAGTGTGAGCATGGCTGGCATTGCGCTGGCTGCATCGCCCTCGCAAAAGCCGCGGCTGGGTAAAATTAGCAATGATCAAGTGATTGATGTGAACAATATCAAAATGTTTGTGACCAACCAGGGATCATTCGCCTGGGACCTGGCGACCGGATCTTCGGGCCTTGAATTTCCCAAGGGCACGGGCAAAACCGCGGTATTTGCTTCCGGTCCGTGGATTGCGGGCAAGGTCAATGGAGAGATTCGCGTGGCGATTGCCGAGTATTCATTTGAGTTTGCGCCCGGGCCTATTTTGCCCGATGGCACACCCGCCGATCCGCAACTCGACCGCTATCGCGTGTATAAGATTAGCAAAGGCGATGGCATGGAAAATCCGGATTACGCGCAGTGGCCGGTTGAAGACGGCGCGCCGGTCAATTCCGATGGTACGCCAATGGTGCTGGGTGACCAGACCTTGTGGGCGGTTTATAACGATGCCGATCCGGGTTCCCACACCAATATGCAGACTGCGCCTTTAGGCGTTGAAATACAGCAGACGACATTTGCGTTTGACCGCACAGGTCCGCTTGGCAATGTGATATTTGTCAAATTTTTGATTATCAACAAGGGTGGCAATACCATCGATAGCACTTATGTGTCGCTGTGGTCTGATCCCGATCTGGGGCAGTTCGATAACGACCTGGTGGGCTGCGATGTGGAGACCAGCTTTGGGTTTTGTTATAACGGATCAAACATAGATGCGCAGTATGGTTCTTCACCCCCTGCCGTGGGGTATGACTTTTTCAAGGGGCCGATTGGCGATGACGGTGTGGAATTGCCGATGACGTCGTTTAACAAATACATCAACGGTACGGATCCTCATACCGCAGAAGAGACCTATAATTATATGAAGGGTCTCGACCCGGATGGCGGCGTGACCGATCACACCGATCCGATTACGGGTCAGGTGAAGGCTTTTATGGTCGATGGAGATCCGGTTGCGGGCACGGGCTGGCTTGACGAAAACCCGGCTGACCGGCGCTTTATGCTCACGGCGGGTCCGTTTACCTTTGCGCCCGGCGATACACAAGAAGTAGTGGGTGCTATTATTATCGGGCAAGGCCAAGATCGTCTCACGTCGATTACAGCCGTGCGTTTTAACGATACATTTGCACAATCGGCTTTTGATGCCAATTTTGCATTGCCATCGCCTCCGCCCTCACCCAAAGTGTCGGTGGCTGTGACGGGTGATCACATGGGCAATGGCAAAGTTCAGTTGACCTGGGGAGATGATTCAGAAGTCGCTTCGGGTGATTATGCCTTTGAAGGTTATAACGTGTATCAGGGCGAGTCGATCGCTGGCCCCTGGAGGCGCCTTGCGACTTATGACGTGATCAATGGCTCGGCCATCATTTTTGACAATCAGTTCGATGAAGGTGCGGGTGTGGTGGTCAACTCGCCCGCGCAATTTGGCGGTGACTCGGGTATTCGGCGCTATATCGAACTGACCGAGGATAAGGTTTTGGGCGGTAGGCTGGTGACGGGTAAAACCTATTATTTTGCGGTGACGGCCTATTCGTTGAATGAGGGCAGGTCGCCCAAAACGCTCGAGACATCCATCTCGGCTCTGGCTGATGGGCGCATGACGTTTAAGCCCCTTTCGGATGAGTTGATTCCGGCCAATGGTATTGTGCCGCGCGGACCCACTGCGGGTACGCGATTCAATACCGTGGGTGTGGATAGTACTGTTGAGCACACATCGGGTTCAAGCGATGGTATCGTGGCTGTAGAGGTGGTTGACGATACACAGATCACGGGCGCGTCTTACGAAGTGCGCTTCCGCGATACCGATGCGGGAACGGTGTGGGATTTGATCAATTTGTCGAGTGGTCAGGCCGTGCTCTCAGATATGCAGCAGCACGCCTCACTGGATGCGGCGATTTCCAATCCGATTGTCGAGGGTTTGCTCGTGCGTGTGACGGGTCCACCCCTCGGCATCAAAGATTGGGATATTCCCTCGGGCGCGCGGTGGTACACCTGGGCAAATACCAACTGGGGTGCCGAAGGTTTTAACGGCGCGATGACGGGCGATATTGCCCATATGTGGTTCGGTCCAACGAGTGTGTCGCCTGCGCGGTTGGTCAATGTGGAATTGCGATTTACCAGTGTGATTGAAGATGAAGGCGAGGATCAGTACAAACCCATTGACCTGACCAATCCCAACGTGTCTTATGGATATCGGTATTTGCGCGGTGCAGGTGCTCCTCCTCCTGCTCCTGCAGATCAGACGACCACACAAGCACCTTATGACTGGAGCCATTATATCATCAATACATCGGGTCCCGGCGTATATGTGTATCAGGAACGCAATCCCATCGCGCTTTCGGCCTGGGATATGGAAAATAATCGCCGTCTCGAAGTTGGCTGGTTGGAAAATAACCAACCCGGCGGCCTGGTCAACGGCGCGTATGGTCCGGGATTTTACGGCGATGTCAGCAATCTGGCTGGTGGTGGACCGCGCGAGTGGCTGTTCATTTTTGATCGGGATTATACCGAGCCGGGCGATGATTCCAATGTGGCGGAGTTGTCTCAGGGTTTGATTAACGATGCGCCAGCACCACCCATTATGTATATCATTTGGGCCGCGCGCCGTACGCCAGATCGGTTTCCACAGGATGGCGATTCGTTTTTGATTCTGGCGAATCACGTCAATGGCCCCAACGATGTGTTTGCATTTAACACACAGGGGGCTGTCCGGGGCGATCAGGAGTTGGCGGTGGAGGATTTGACCAAAATTCTGGCGGTGCCCAATCCGTATCTGGGGCGTTCGTCTTATGAATTCACTTCTCTCGCACGCCAGATGCGTTTTACCAATCTTCCCGCGCAATGCACGATCCGAATTTTCAGCCTGTCGGGCGATCTGGTGCGAACGATTAATCACAATAACGGTTTGTCGTTTGATACCTGGGATCTGAAAACAGATCAGGGCGTGCTGGTTGCCAGCGGCATTTATATCGCGCATTTTGATGCGCCAAATATCGGTACGCATTTTATTAAGTGCGCGGTGTTTATGGAAGCTGAGACGCTGAACACATTTTAACGAACCGCTTAATGGAGGAATAACTTATGTTCAGGCAGATGATTTTTCTGTTTGCCGCGCTGGCATTGATCGCTCAGGATGCCCGTGCAGGCGATGAGAGCCGCATTGGCACAGCCGCGGCACAAGAGTTGCGCATTCCTATTGGATCGCGCGGTACAGCACTTGGGGGTGCCATACTGGCCCATGTAAAGGGTGCCGAGGCATTGCAGTGGAATCCTTCGGGATTGGTATTTGGAACGCACAAGCGCGAAGCCATATTTTCATATCTGGATTATATCGCAGATATGAATGTGAACTATTTTGCGATTACCACACGTCTGCGGGATGATATTTCGGTGGGGATCAGTGCCCGCGTGTTTGCGGTGGGCGATATTATTGTGACGACCGAGGAGTCGCCCGAAGGCACGGGCGAGGTGCTCTCGCCGAGATTTTCGTGTGTGACATTTACGTATTCGCAGTTGTTGACAGATCGCGTGTCGTTTGGCACCACGATCAAATATATCCACGAGGCGATTAAGCGCGAGGTCGCCAATGGCCTGGCGTTTGACTTTGGCTTCCAGTACAAAACCGCACTCAAAGGTCTGACGCTGGGTATTGCCATGCAAAATTTTGGTCCCGATCTGCGGTTTGATGGTCCGGATCTGGATCGGGTGGTGAAATTGCAAGACGCTGTTCCAGAGGCCGATCCCCAGGCCGGGTCGCGCAGTTTCCGCACGTCACTGGCAGCGGCTGAGTTGCCCACGTCCATAGAAATCGGTTTTTCCTATGCTTTCTATGAAGATGCGCTGGGCAAAGCTATTTTTTCGGCGACCTTCCGCAATAACAATCTGGCGACTGACGAATATCAGGCTGGCGTTGAGTATTCGATGAAGCAAATTCTTCAGTTGCGCGGAGGATATGTTGCTTCTCCAACAGGTGATGCCCTGCCCAGCGGGTTCAAGAAGGAATATATTCTCGGCCCGACGTTTGGCTTTGGTCTGAATGTGCCCATGGGCAATATGGCTTTTCAGGTGGATTATGCCTTTGGCAAGACAGAGTACTTTCAGGATAATCACTGGTTGACTGTGGGGCTTGGGTTCTGAGAGAAGCTCTCTCACTGGATACACAAAAGGCTGCGGTCGAAAGATCGCAGCCTTTTTTTGAATTAGCCTGTTCCATGGATGAGACCACGCATGTAACCGACTGCATAGAGCCGTCCGAGGAAGTTGTAGCCTCCTGTATCTTCCTGGTCAATCGCAAAGGTGGGCGTGTGGTCGGGGCGAACGACGCCCTTAAATCCGATTGCTTTGTACGCGCGAATGGCTTCTGCCATGTCGGTGTCGCCGTCGTCGTGAAAAGATTCGGAGAAGGTGGGTACCTGGCCGTGGAGGTCGCGGAAGTGGGCGAAGTGGATGTGGTCTTTGAAGTGGTGTATGGTGGCCGGGATGTCGGCACCCATGGCTTTGAAGTTGCCCTGGCAATAGGTGAGGCCATTGTATTCGCTGGGGATAAAAGAGATGACGCGATCATAGGCTTCGGGGCTGGTGATGATGCGGGCAACGCCTCGAATGGGCGAGAGCGGCGGGTCGTCGGGGTGCAGGCCCTGTTTGACGCCGGCTTCTTCGGCAACGGGTATGACTCTTTTGAGGAAGTATTCGAGGTTTTCCCAGAGGCGTTCTTCGGTGATGTCGCCATAGTCGGTGATGGGGGGCGCGTCTTCCATGTCGCTGTGGTCGTAGGTACTGGTCAGGGCATTGCCGCGCGTGCGGGTGGTCATCGAGGTGCGCATCCAGTTAAAGACAGCCATCCAGTTGTAACACATTACGGGAATGCCCGCTGCGCCGAGGTTGCGGATGGTCTGGCAGTAGTTGTCGATTTCACTGTCGCGGTCTTCAAGGCCCAGTTTGATGTTGTCCGAAATGGGAACAGATTCGACCACAGACCAGCGCAAGCCCTGGTCTTCAATGCGTTTTTTGTGGCGCAAGATGGCGAGATAATCCCATACGGGGCCAGCATTGGGTAAGACCGTTACGATGTCTTCTACGCCCATTTGAAGCGCGGTCTGGAGGTTTTCATCGGTGAATGGTCGGATAACGAGCGCGATTCTCATGGTACTATGTCCTTTTTTTAGCCTACAGTGATTGTTTTTCCAGTTTGTGCCGCTTCGTAAGCGGCGTTGATAATTTTTACGGTGGCTACGGCGTCTTCAGGGGTGGCACTTTCACAGGTGTTGTTGAGGATGTCGTCTATGAAGATTTTGTGGTGCAGGTGGCCTTTGGGATGCTGTTCGAGGTCGGGTTGAATCCAGTCGCCTTTGTGGCCCTGGGTGTAAACGAGGGTTGCGGGCGCAATGGGATGTTTGATGATCATCGAGCCGCCATCGCCGTAGTGTTCGGCGTAATAGGCTCCTGCGCCACCGCGTTGGGTCCAGTGCATTTCAAAGGTGACGAGGGTGCCGCCAGACATTTCGAAATTCATGATGGCTACGGTTTCATTGGGGCGGTTGATGGTGGGGTCTATCGGCAGGTTTGCATTGGTGAGATAGGGATCCATCATGGCTTGCACTTTGACAACGTCTTGTTCGGTGAGATACCGGATGACGTCTATGCCGTGTGTACCGATGTCGAGGACACCGCCCCACAAGCGAACGGCGTTGTCGTAGCGGCTGCCGATGCAGTTGCGATGGCGCACCATTTCGAGGCGGCCGATTTTGCCCTCCTGCAGGATTCGACGCGCGCCCTGAGTATGCGAAAAGTAGCGATGCATGAAGCTGCAGACGAGGCGATTGCCCGTGCGCCTGGCTGCCTGGGCGAGAAATTCAGCGTCTTCATTTGTCAGTGCAAAGGGCTTTTGGGTGAAGACGTGTTTGCCCGCTTCGAGGGCTGCGGGAATGATTTCGGTGCGTGTATTCACGCGGGTGAGGAGCATGATGGCGTGAATGTCGTCGCGGTCTAAAATGCAGCGGTAATCGGTGTACGCATCGCGAAAGCCGAATTGCTTCTGTGCTCTTAATCTGAGCGATTCGTCGAGGTCTGCAACGGCGACGAGTTCGGCATTTGGGAGTGCGTGTACAGGGGGTAAATGGTAATTGCGGGCGATATTGCCCACGCCGATAACGCCAATACGAACACGGTCCATGTCAATCCACCAATCCGTTATTTGTGCCACACAGATGAACTTTGACGCCCAATGCTTGCATCATGGCGATTTTTACGGCCAGCGCGTTGTTGGCGGCCTGTGCTGATTGGGCATAGGCGACCTGGATGTGGTTGGCTTTGTGGCGCGCCATCATCTGGTCGCGGGAGATGCCGTAGGTGACGGCGTGCATAATGGGCCACTGCGGGGTGGTGGCACGCCAGCGGCGGTCGGTTTCTATTTGTGGGAGTTCGACGACGCCACCGCGGCCAATGTCCATGTGCAGTTCGCCATTTTGAACAAAGATGCGGCTCCAGACGATTTCGCCGGGTTTACTCACGCCTTTGCAGGTGCCGCCGCCGAGAGGGAAATACATGTTGGGCTGGCGTTCGGAAGAGGTGCCTTTGTACCCGCCGATATAGTGTGCGGGCGGCGCGCCGCCAGAGATGAGAAAGACCCATACGTAGTCGTCAATGCCATTTCCCCGATAGTGTTCGCCCCAGCGCAGGTCGTGTAAGGTGTTTTCGGGTGGCTGCTCCAGTGCTCTCCAGATGCGATTGGTGATCAGGCCGTCGAGGCCAGCGCATTCATCGACTTCGTTGAAATGCGGGAGTGCCTCGCCTTCGTAGAGGATCTGGCCATTGGCGCGCGCTTTGACCGGGGGGCGATCTGCGTTGTTGAGAATGCCTTCGACCAGATCAGATGCCGGGCACAGGTCTTTGAGGCCCTGTTGATATTGAATGCCAATGGTGGCGCAACCAAAGTCATCGGCAATGCGTACGGCGGCAATGTACATTTTGCATTGCATTGCGATCTGGTCGTCGGTGAGTTCATCGGTGGTGTTTGTGCCAGTGACAAAGGTGAGGCCCTTGCCCTCGAGCCAGGTGCGAACAGCATTTGCTTCTGCATCTGTGATGGTTTGCATTTCTGCCCAGAGTGCAGATTGTGAGAGGCGTTCTTTGAAGACGCCTGTGGGATTGAGCAAGTGGTCGGGGATGATGGCGTTGAACATGCCCATGCAGCCTTCGTCAAAGACGCCCATAATGGCTTTTTCGCGCTGGAGTTGTTCTGCCAGCGCCTGTCCGAGTTGCGTTTCGGCTTCGGGCAGGCGGAAGGTGTTGGCGTCGCGTACATGGGAGGTGTCATGGGTGACGCTGCCGCTGGTGAGCCATTCGCGCAGGCCGCGTTTGAAGAAGTCGTCGGTAAAGTCCAGGCTCCACAGGGTGCTGTATTCAACCCCGGCTTTGGTGAGGGAGCCGTTGAGGTTGAGCATGCCGACGAGGCCGGGCCATTGTCCAGACCAGTTGGCAAGGGTGAGGATGGGGCCGCGGTGTGAGATCAGTCCGTGAAGTACGTGGTGGCTGTATTGCCAGACGGCTTCGGCTACGATGAGGGGGGCGTCGGGATGGATGTTTTTGAAGACGGCCATGCCCTCTTTTTGCGATCCGATAAAGCCGTGTTCTTCGTCTTGTTTGTAGGGGTGTCCGCGGCGGACTTTCCATCCTTCGCGTTGGATTGCGGCTATGATGGTTTTTTCCATTGCTTCTTGTGCGGGCCAGCACATCTGGTTGGCAGATAAGCGCAGGTCGCCGTTGGCAATGAGTACGACTTCGTTCTTTTCAGGTGCTTCGGGTTCGGCGAGTTCGGGAAGTTGGTAGGCCATTCTGTAACTCCTTATGTGTATTGTCTGGTGTTGAAAGCAGGGGTAAAATAGCCGATAGAATCTGGAAAGTCAAACGGGCATGACTATTATGCCGATGCGCCGGAGTAGTTTTTTAGGCCGCGTTTCCAGAACCAGCGCGAGAATGCGATGAGAAAGATACACAGCAGGCCAGATGTGATCATGCTTTCGGGTGTCAGGCGACCTGAGAGTGCTTCCGCGGGTACTGTGATGGCAAATGCCACGGGTACGAGGAATGTGAGGATATAGCGCAGCCAGTGGGGGTAGATGCCAATGGGCCAGCGGCCGGCTTCGTACATGCTCTGGAAGATGTGGAGGATGTTTTCGATACGCAAGAACCAGAAGGTGAGGGTGGCGAGCATGAGCCAGAAGCTGTAGATGATGCTGCCTCCCGTACAGAGGACAAAGGCGAAGGCGAGGGCTTCCCGCGGACCAATATCGAGTCCCCGATAGATCAGCGCGGCGATGAGCACGCCCGCGCCGAGTAGAATATCGGTGAGCCGCCATACGCGGATTTGCGAGATGCTGGCGAGGAATTGCGCGTCGCACGGTTTGGTGAGGGTGTAGTCGAATAGGCCTCGTAGCACATCGTCCATGAGCTGGCTCATGCTCGGAGATATGACCATGCCTATCACGCCACCTACAAACATAAATACGCCGAGTAGTGCGAGGATATCAACGGCCTGCCATCCGCCGAGGGTATCGGTGTGTGAAAATACGATTGCCAGACCCGCGATGGCTGTGCCCAGGCTGAGGAGGGATTGCAGGAGTTGGACGTAGAAGTTCACGCGATAGGCCATTTCGTTGAGCAGGCCAATGCGGAAGAAGGTCCATATCAGTTTTAAGTAGTACATGGATGAAGTGCCTATGATCCAACTGCCGAGTATTTTTTGACGCCTGACCGCCAGGTGAGCTGAATTAAGAGAAAACCCGCGAGCAGCCAAACGGCTTGCATGGTGAATCCGTTCCAAATTTGTTCTTGCGAAAGACGACCGAGCATGAGTTCGACGGGAAATGCAATAGCCCAGCGAAAGGGGAGCGCGTCGGCGAGGGTCTGGATCGCACCCGGTAGCAGGTCGATGGGTGCGATGCGTCCAGAGAGAAATAGGCCGAGTGTGAAGTACATCTGATTAATAGCTTCGTTGCGCGTGGTCCAAAAGGCGACGAGGGCGAGGGTCCACTCGATGAAGAATCGCATGAAGAACGCTATGCCCAATGCGAGTAAAAAGACGGCGAATGTCTGGATGTGAAAGGCGAGATTGGGATCAAAGAGAAGGAAGAGCAATATTGCCGTGGGAAAAATGATGACTGCGGTCATGACTTTGTACGCGATGTTCTCGGCAATGTCCGCGTGTATGGGGTGTATGGGTTTGAGCAAGAAGTTGGAGAGTTCGCCCTGGCGAATGCGAAAGTCGTATATGTGCATGATCCAGGAAAATGTGAATTGGTTGACGAGCATGAGGACGATGTAATAAGCGGCAAAGTCGGCAGGTGAATAGGATCCCACGCTGCCCCCGCGTGCGTGGGCGACTGTCGTCCATACGGTGAGGTAGATGATGGGTTCGAGAATGCGGCCGATCATCCATATCGCCATGGCGGCGCGGTATTGGAACTGTTCGAGTAATGAGGTCTTAAAAAAGGCCCAGTAGATGGCGGTATAATGTTTCAATTTGAAAACACCTGTTCGATGACTTCCTCTATGGGTGGATCTTCAACGGTGAGGTCGATGACGGGCAGATTGGCGAGCAATTTTCCGGTGACATCGGCGGTTTTTGCTTTTGGTACGCGCAGGGTTACGCTGTTGCCCTCGGCGGTGACGACTTCGCCGTAGGAAGAGAGGTCGGCGCGTTCGGTTTCGAGATCAACTACTATGGTTTTGTGAGGTGAAAAGCGTTCGATGAGCGCGCTCAAATCGCCGTCGAAGAGCAGTTCGCCGTGGTGAATGACAATGACGCGCTTGCACAGGGCTTCGACATCGGCCATGTAATGCGAGGTGAGCAATACGGTGGCACTGTGGCGGCGGTTGTATTCGCCCAGGAAGGCGCGGATGCGGCGCTGCATGGTGACGTCGAGGCCAATGGTGGGTTCGTCGAGGAAGAGAATCTTTGGGCGGTGGAGCAGGGCTGCGGCGATTTCGCATTTCATTCGTTCGCCCAATGAGAGATTGCGCACGGGTTTGGAAAGCAGATCGCTCAGGTCGAGTAAGGCGCTGAGTTCGTCGAGGGTTTTGTTGTATTCGCCGTGAGAAATGCGATAGATTGCGCGGTTGCGTTCAAAAGAATCGGCTACGGGGATGTCCCACATGAGCTGGTTGCGCTGGCCCATGACGAGGGTGATGCGGTTGAGGAAATTTTTGTGGCGCGCATAAGGCGTGTGTCCAATGACTGAGATTTCGCCGGCTGTGGGGTGGAGCAAGCCGGAGAGCATTTTGAGGGTGGTGGTTTTGCCGGCGCCATTGGGTCCCAAGAATCCGACGATTTCGCCTGGGGCAACGTCAAAGGAGATATTTTTTACAGCTTCGACGTCGCGTGTGGTGCGCGAGACAAGGCTTTTGATCGCTGCGCCCAATCCGGGTTCTCGCTGGGGCACTTCATAAGTTTTTCGGAGATTTTGAACGGCGATGTCGGGGGTGTTGGACATGGGCGAAAGATATGGGATTGGATAAATGTCTCACACAAAGACACAAAGACACGGGGATACGAGTGGCGAGGGTGTTATTTGTGAGGCGAAAGGTAATATGTGTTTGAGAAGATGTCAACTTTGGGGACTGGGAGATTGATGGAGATAAAATTGGGTGCCCCACTTGTCGAGGTGGTCTGTCCAGAGGAGGCAGCCTCCGCTGATGAGACAGCCGCCGTTTTCGATGTGATCGAGTACCGCGGCTCTCATGCTGCTGTCGCGCGGGGCTGTGGAGAGGTCGTGGACATAGGGACCGAAGATGCGATCGAGGCTGCTGTATTTGCTGCGCGAGTTGAGTGGGAAGAGATAACATTCGCGCTGGAAGCGAGCGATGTTGGAATTTTTGGAGAGTAAGTTCTGGTACGTGGGGTCGAGGAACCAGGATGTGCAACAGATCGCTTTGAAGGGACGGTCGGGGAAGTGTTTGGGGAAGAATTTGGCGACCTGACGGAGGGAGTCGCCGCAATTTTCAAATGCCATTGGTCCGTCTTCGGGGATGTGAATTTCGAGGATGGGATCGCCTTCAGTGAGGACGCAATTCCAGTGAGCGCGAGGGAGGCCGACCGGCTGGCGTTGTGCGTGGCCGTTGGGGTGTATGGGATTGCCGATGATATGGGTCGAGGTTTCGGTGCGTTCAGATGTCCAGGCTTGTGGGTCTTCCCGTTCGCCCGCGCCGTTGAAGTTGCCGTCGGTGCGAAATTCCAATCCGGATTCGCACAGGAGACACAGATGTGTAGAGGTGCGATGGCGGTACGCGCGCATTTTCTGGCGAAAGGGTCCGATTTTGTATTGCAGGCGTCCTACGCGATAGAGGTCGCCGTTGAGATGGCCGAGCAGCCAGGGCAAGATGCGCGTGCATAGCCCCCAGGTGCCGGGTTCGCCCGGGTGGAAGAAACGATCGTTTTTGAAAATGCCGATGTCGTGGTATTGTTGCGCCCAGACGTACGTGTCGCGGCAGGTGAGGCGGGTGATGTGTTCGGGTATGTCGCGCGATTGGTGGTAGGTGCGGAGTTGTGGTATGCCCGAGAGCGCGATGAGGAGATAAAAGGCACCGCCGTAATTGCCGAGTACGGGGGCGAGGAGGGGCCAGTCGCGGGTTGCCGAGTTCTGGGTGCTTTTGTCGATGAAGAGCAGGCGATGGGCATGCCAGGCCATGTGCGCGAGGTCGGGATCGGCGGCGATTTGTTTGGCGGCGCGGATTGCGAAGTTTATGGCGTTGGGCGGAAGATTTGCCCAGTCGCCGTTTTCGCGGATGGCTTCGGGCTGAAGAAAGGGGAGGTTGCCGGGGAATGTTGCGGCGGATTTTTCCCAATGGATGTCGAGGCCAGTATTTCTTAGAAGGGAGATGAGTTTGGGAGGCATTCGGGGTAGAATCATCAAGAGAGTTTAAGTATTCAGCAACCGTGCGTGAGCGACTTCTCGGCTACCAGTTGGACGTATCTCATCAGCCATCAATGTTGTGACGCCAATGGTTTTTCCATCCAATGTGAGAAATTCTACCTCATAACCTCGACCTGCTTGATGTACAAGTACAACAGTTCCTATATCGCCCAGGCAAAGGCCAAATTCTTTCAAATTACGCATTAAAATAATCTGATCGTTTTCTTGTATGGTTTTCATAGCTATCCTCAAATTACATTTACTGTAAAATATATCCTTCAAATCACTCAAAGACAAGCTTCAATGTTTGGATGACGGTGTTAGTGATTAAATTTCATTTGGAAATTAACATGCGACATCTTAATTTTCAAGAACTTTGGTCCATTCGGGCACCGATTTTTTTCTTTTTTTACTTTGGGAATCCTCTTGGAACGCGTCCCTCTCAGGCATTATGCCACCCTCCTGATACACTATCTTCGCCCCCATTGGAAGCGCGTTGTTTTTCTCGGCGTTTTCATGTTCACTGGCATTGGTCTCAATCTGCTCAATCCCCAAATCGTCCGATATTTTATTGATACAGCGCAGGCAGATGGTGCTGTCCAAAATCTGATATGGGCGGGTATTGCGTTTCTCGCTATTGGCATTATTCGCCAGGGTGTGCAAATTGTGAGTTCTTATTTGGGGCAGGACGTGGGCTGGCGCGCGACGAATCAGATGCGGAATACGCTCGCGCACCACTGCCTCAATCTCGATATGGGCTTTCACCACGCGCATACGCCGGGCGAGATGATCGAGCGCGTTGACGGCGATACGACGGCGCTTTCCAATTTTTTTTCGCAATTTGTCATTCATGTTATTGGAAGCTCATTTTTTCTTTTGGGCGTCCTCATTCTCGTCTTTCGCGAAGATTGGCGCGTGGGCGCAGCGCTGACGGCTTTTTCGATTCTCGCTTTTATTGTTTTTAATCTCACGCGCAATATTGCTGTGCCCATTTATACGGCTGAACGCGAAAGTTATGCGCGTCTTTACGGTTTTATCGAAGAGCGATTGCTCGGCCTTGAAGACATCCGCACAAATGGTGCAGGCGACTACACTGTGAATCGGTTTTACGGGGTCAATAACGGCGTTTTTGCCCGCGTGAAGAAATCCGAAATTATGAGCGAAGGATTGCGTGCGATTACCGGCATTATGTTCGCGCTCGGTTACGCGCTTGCAATGGGCATGGGTATCTGGCTTTATCGGGAGGGTACGTTTACAATTGGCGCGGTCTTTCTCATTTTTCACTACACGTCGATGTTGCGCGAACCGCTTTTTCAAATTAGCCAGCAAATCAACGATTTGCAACGTGCCACTGCCGGGCTTAAACGCATTGAAGAACTCCACCGCATCCAGACCAGCATTCGGGATGGGAATGAAAAATTATCTGCTGGTTATTCTTTGGGTATCGCGTTTGAGAATGTCCATTTTGCGTATAACCCCGGCGATCCGGTTTTGCAGAATATTTCCTTTTCTCTCGATCCGGGCAAAACCCTCGGCTTGTTGGGGCGCACGGGCAGTGGCAAGACCACGATTACCCGCTTGCTTTTTCGCTTTTACGATATTCAACGCGGACAAATTCGCATTGGAGACCAAAATATCCGGGATATTTTGCTCGACGATTTGCGGCAGCACGTTGGTCTCGTTACGCAGGATGTACAACTTTTCAATGCCAGTGTGCGCGATAATCTCACCCTTTTTAAGCCCGATGTTTCGGATAAGAAAATCGTCGCTATACTCGATGAACTCGGCCTTGGTGCATGGTATGCGTCCTTGTCCGGGGGGTTGGATACCGAACTCGTCTCGGGCAGTCTCTCGGCTGGCGAAGCCCAGTTGCTCGCCTTTGCCCGCGTTTTCCTCAAGGATCCCGGTCTGGTCATTCTGGACGAGCCTTCATCGCGGCTCGATCCCGCGACCGAGCAGAATATCAATTTTGCGGTGGAACGCCTGTTGCAAAATCGCACGGGTATTATTATCGCGCATCGCCTTGAGACTGTAGAGCGCGTGGATAATATCCTCATTCTCGACGACGGGCAGGTGCGAGAATTTGGCCTTCGCAAAGATCTCGTCGCAGATTCAAATTCGCAGTTTTCACGCTTGCTCAATACAGGTCTGGAGGAACTTATCGCATGACGATGGGGCAAACGACATGGCGGCTGCTCAAGTTCCGTCCCGGACTTTTTTTGACTACGATATTTTTTCGCGGTATTGACGACATCGCGCCCTTTCTCGCGGGCGTTATTATGAAGGGCTTTTTTGACGCGCTCACCGGTCAGGCCGAGGCGGGGTTCACTGCCTGGTCGCTTGTCGCGCTTTTTGTCGCTGTTGAGATTGGCGACCGCATCGCCCTTCTCGGTTCGGCTTTTGCATGGCCGCGCTGGTGGTATGCAATTGAAACGCTTTTGCGGAAAAATCTTATGACTGCTATTCTCGAAGTTCGAGATCCGGGAAAGATTTCCACCGCCTCTGGCGAGGTGACCAACCGATTTCGGGATGATGTGTTGGGCATTATTCAATACCTCAATCGGTATATCCACATGTGGGGCAATCTCGTATTTGCTGTGCTCGCCATTTTTTATATGTCGAGAATCGATCCCTATATCACTTTTATCACGATTATGCCGGCGATAGGTGTGGTTATTGTTGTGGATTTTGCCCGCAACTATATTCACAAATACCGCACCGCGCAGCGCGTTGCAACCGAGCGATCTACCAATTTTATCAACGAGATGTTTCAATCTATCCTCGCTGTCAAAGTTGCTACCACACAAGCCCATGTGATTGACCATTTTCGACGGCTCAATGATGCGCGCCGCATATCTACTCTTATCGACAATCTTTTCACTCAAATTCTGAGTTCGATCAATTTCAACCTGGGGCATATTGCCACGGGTGTTATCCTGATTCTCGTGGCTGAAAAAATGAAGTCGGGCGTGTTCACGGTTGGCGATATGGCTCTTTTTGCCACTTATGTCGGTCAGGTTGCCCGAAGTGGTTCTTTGCTCGGGACCATTCTCACCAATCACAAGCGCGCCGAAGTTTCTTATTTTCGGATGGCTTATACTATTGAAGATATTCCCCGCGAACGCATCTCTCAACACACGGATGTTTATCTCAATGTAGAACCCGATGAACTGGCGTTGCCGTCCCGTGCGGAATCGGACAGGCTCAACTCACTCACCATTCGCAATATGACTTATATTTATCCCAAATCCACAAATGGTGTTTACGATATTGACCTGGTCATTCCCGCTGGATCGTTTACGGTTATTACGGGGCAAATCGGATCGGGCAAGACCACGCTTATCCGCGCGCTTATGGGTGTTCTTCCGCTTGTGAATGGGGATATTTACTGGAATGGTGAGAAGGTTGCGGATCCCAAAATTTTTTTTACGCCTCCGCGCTGTGCTTATACGCCGCAGATTCCACACCTTTTTAGCGAGTCTCTGCGCGATAATATTCTTTTGGGGGTGCCCGATGATCGAGCACTCGAACACGCGCTTTACAATGGTGTTATGGAGACCGATATTTCCACCCTTGAAAACGGTCTGGATACGATTGTTGGGCCGCGCGGTGTCAAACTTTCAGGCGGTCAAATTCAGCGCACTGCTGCCGCGCGCATGTTTATTCGCGATCCCGAACTTCTGGTTTTTGACGATTTGTCTTCTGCGCTGGATGTGGAAACCGAGCGCGTTCTCTGGCGGCGCGTTTTTGAACACCGCAGGGCTACCTGTCTCGTGGTTTCTCATCGCCGCCCCGCGCTTCGCCGCGCAGATCAAATTGTCGTTCTGAAAAATGGTCGTGTCGAGGGCATGGGGACGCTGGACGAGTTGCTCGAGTCGAGTGAGGAGATGCGGCAGTTGTGGGATCAGCGGTGATGAGGTCAGGCAGGTTACACTTCAACAGGAGGAATACCATTATGGCTACTACACTTGTTCATATTGGCGTGCGCGCCACAGATATCGATGAGACTATCCGCTTCTGGCGAGATGGTCTGGGTTTGCGTCTCGTTCAGAATCGAGGTCAATCCTACGATCTTACCGATGGGTATCACAATTTCCGCCTCTTTCAGCATAATGGGCCTTCCCGCCCAGAGCATGTCAGCGGGATGCTGGATTATCTGCATATTGGCATTCGGGTTCCCGACCTGGAGGCTGCGGCTCGGCGTTTGACGGATATGGGTTACGAGATTTTTTCCGATGGTCTGGGCGGTAAAGAGCCCTTGGCTCCGGATAAGCTCGAGGAGGGTGCGTTCAAAGTAGAGGATCCCGATGGTATTACTGTGGATATTACTTCAAGCGACGATCAGTGGCCGGGTACGGGTCTACCTGCAGGGTGAGTTGAATAAGGAGTTCTCTATGAATATCAATTTGGATGGAAAGGTCGCACTTATTTCCGGCGCGTCGCGCGGTATTGGGCGCGGTATTGCCCTCCGGATGGGGCGTTCGGGCGCAAAGGTCGCGGTCAATTATCGCACGCATCCCGACGAGGCAGAGGAAGTTGCCGCTGAGATTCGCGATGTGGGGTCTGACGCGCTTGTCTATGGCGCAGATGTCTCTGACCGCGATGCGGTGGATGCGATGGTCGCCGCAACGGTTGAGCAATTTGGGCGTCTCGATATTGTGGTTTCCAATGCGTATTACAGCAAGCGCGAACCTTTTCTCGATCTGGAATTAGATGGCGCGCGTCGCACGCTTGATGTCACGTTTTGGGGGGCTTTCCACATGGCTCAGGCCGGCGCCCGCCAGATGGTCAAACAGGGCGAAGGGGGGGCGATTCTCTTTATCAGTTCTGTTTTGTCCAATATTCCCTTTTCGACCTCGTTGCCCTATAATGCTGCAAAGGCGGGGATCAATCAGATGTCGGCGACTATTGCCAATGAGTTGACCGATCACCGCATTCGCGCCAATGTGATTACGCCTGGTTACATTGATACGCCCGGCGAGCGTCAATATGCGACGGAAGAACAAATCCGAGAGGCTGCTACTGCGCTGCCCTGGAAGCGCCTGGGGACGCCGGAAGATATTGCCAATGCCGCCGCATTTCTCTGTTCTGATGCTGCCGACTATATTACAGGGACGGTGTTGAGTGTGGATGGGGGATATTGGTTGAAAGTTGCGAGATGATGAGAATTAAAAATTAAAAATTAAAAGCAGAGGCTCTTGATTGAGGAGGAATAATACCATGGCGACCAATTTATCTGAACATATCGAACAAACCGCGCTGTGCGATACGCACGAGCATCTTCGTCGGGAGCCTGATTGGATTGACGATGGTCCCGATGTATTACAGGACCTTTTTGGCAATTATGTGCCTGCGGATCTCATTACGGCTGGTGCATCGCAGGAAGCCCTGAGGCGTCTCACAGATGCGTCAGATCCAGACCTTGTCGGGCGTTTTGAAGGTGTTCGCGCAGCGTGGGAGGCCACGCAGTACACGGGTTATGGCGAGGCCGTACGGCGCATTGTCACCGATGTGTATGGTTTCGACGAACTCACACCCGATGTGCTCGCACCTGCACAGGAAAAACTGACTGAATTGCGTACTCCCGGTGGTCGCTACAATTTGCTGCGCGAAGTCGCCAATCTCGACCATATTCAAACCGATGATTCTTCCTGGCCCTGTGATCCCGACGAATCAGGACCAGACTTTTTTCTTTACGACCTCTCCTGGGCGGGGTTTTGCAGTGGGCAGATAGACCAGGAAGCTATTGCTAAAGATACTGGTATTGCTGTTGTTGATCTCGATTCTCTTCAGAAGGCGATGGAGGCGATATTTGAAAAGCACGCGCCTTGTGCCATTGCGGTTAAAGCCCAACATGCGTACAATCGCACCCTCAATTGGCAAGCGCGTGCCCGCGGCGATGTCGAACGCGCGCTTTACGCGACGCTTAGCTCGAATAATAATGTTTCCGAGTCTATGCGATTGTGCCTTGGCGACTGGTGCTGGGCACGCGGTGTGGAATTGACTATTGAACACAATTTGCCCTTCAAAATCCATACGGGCTATTACGCTGGCAACAATCGCATGCCCGTTGACCGCATCAAAGCTGGCAATCTCTGCGCGCTTTTGGCCAGGTATCTCGACGCTCGCTTTGTGCTTATGCACATTGCCTATCCCTATAGTGATGAACTCATCGCGCTGACCAAGCACTACAAAAATGTCTGGGCAGACCTGTGCTGGGCATGGTCTATTAATCCCTACGCTTCAAGCGATTTTGTCCGCCGATTTATCCACGGCGCTCCCATCAATAAGCTCTTTGTTTTTGGCGGTGATACGCGCTGGCCCACCAGTGCCGCTGCCTACGCATTTCAAACCCGTTTCTGGCTTGACAAAACCCTCGAAGCCGAAGTGGAAGAAGGTTATCTGACCGAATCGCAGGCGATGCATATTGCTTCGCGTGTGATGTACGACAATCAGTACGAGTGTTTTGATCTCGAGGGCACGCGAAATGCGATTTACCGGGCGATGGGAGAATAGGAAAGGTTTAAAATTTCAGATGGAAAGAAGGCGATGTCCCACATTGTTGTATCCACATGGCGGTTTGGTCTCGCTTCTAATCAGCCCGCCTGGAAAATTTTGAAAAGTGGTGGCTCTGCGCTCGATGCTGTTGTGCGGGGTGCTGAGGTGGCGGAACGCGATCCTGCGGTCAAGAGCGTTGGTTTCGGCGGATATCCCAATGCCGAGGGCGAGGTCGAAGTCGATGCCGCGGTTATGGACGGACTTACTCTTGGTTATGGTGCGGTGGCAGGGCTTAGAAATATTGCCACGCCCACCGCTGTGGCGCGGTGCGTGATGGAGAAAACAGATCACGTTTTTCTCGTGGGCAATGGCGCGCTGAAGTTTGCGCGCGCACAGGGCTTTGAAGCGTGCAATATGCTCACAGAGCACGGGCGAGAAGCCTGGGAGAAGTGGAAAAGGGAGCAAACAGGACCTCCCGCAGATGTCCACGATACGATTGGCTTAATCGCTCTTGACCAACACGGGAATCTCGCGGCGGCCTGTACCACAAGTGGCGCGGCTTTTAAGTTGCCCGGTCGCGTTGGCGATTCGCCGCTTATTGGCTCGGGTCTTTATGCAGATAATGATACAGGAGCTGCTGCGGCCACCGGTCGCGGTGAGGAAATTGCTCGGACCTGCGGGTCGTTTGCTGTTGTTGAACACATGCGGCAGGGCAAAACGCCTCAGGAAGCCTGCGAAGCTGTTGTACAACATCTCATTGCGCGCGTTCCCTCTGCGCGTCCCTATCAGATGGCCTATATCGCCATTGACAAATATGGCAATTGGGGTGCAGCCGCAGCCCGTTCTGGATTTCTATCGGCTGTCACCAGCAATGCGGAAAATCAACTTTACAAGAGTCGATATATTATTGGTAACGGCGGGGTTGGATGATGGGATTGCGTTCCCATACTGACTTTATCAGCATGTATTTGATAAACATGGCTCTCAGGCTGTGCCTGCTCGTGGTATTTGTTATTGATCTTAGATACAGCATATGCTTTGCTGTCGGTCCTGATTCTACGGGTGTCCAACCGGTTGTCTCTGGATTTGTTGATTCTACGGCTGTTGATCCTGCAATGGCCGATCCGCTCAGGCCAGGTCACGATCCCTCGACAATACTTGAGATAACAGATCCTTCGCAGCCTCCTGCTCACTGGGTCACGCCTGCGGGTGATTCCACCAGTGTTCTCGATACCTTTGATTATCCTCAATTTTTGAATTCTTATCCCGACAAGATATGGCAGGGAATATCGGGCTGGCGATATAGCAAAACAAAAAAAGAAGATGTTTACTATCGGATTTTAAGAGAAGTTGATAATCATTATCTGAGCGCGAAAACAAAAGGCGGTGCCGTAAATTTTGGGAGAGAAGCAAAGGTCACATATCGAGGCAGAGAAATCAAAGCAAGTTTGCGTTTGTTCCAAAAATTGCGTTGGCGCTGGCGAGTACACGATTTGCCCGAGGGATCCGATGAAACCGACGACGACAAAAATGACAGTGCTGCTGCAGTGCGTCTGGTCTTTGGCCGTACCAAAACGCTCAAATACATCTGGAGCGAGACACTGCCCAAGGGGACGGTCATTAAGAAGGGGAGGCTTGGAGTCCAATATATTATTGTCTTGCGTAACGGTGCAAAAGATGCAAAAAAATGGGTTTGGGAAGAAGTGAATGCATACCAAGACTATCGGCGGCTGTTCGGTGGTGATCCCCGTCCGGTTGATTATTTGGGGTTGCTTACCGATTCAAATAATACGGAGACAGTCGTCGCAGCGGATTACGATGATATTACCTTTATTATTCCAAGGCCCACAGTTGAAAAGAACCCGGGGAATACAGAATGAAGAACGGATATCAGGCTCGTTCATTTTGGGGACAACCTGCTGGCCTGACAAATAGCACAACGCGGAGGCTGACCATGGATGCACAATATCTATTAAAGGCACTTGTCTGCTGTATGCTTGTAGCACTTACAACATCGGCAAAGGCGCAAAATGTTTCGGTCACCGACTACAAAGTGCCGGTGAGTCGGGTGGATAATCTACGCATTGATGTGTTGAGTTTTAATTTGACGACCGAGGGCAAAGAAGTTATACACGAACAGGGCGAAATCGGCCTTGTGTACAAGAAGTTTTACAGTTCTCTGCCTTTTGCATATTTTATCGACGCGCTCAGTTCGGCCTCATATTTTCGACAATTTTCATTTGAAGGTTCTGAGCGTACGGGTACTTATGACATGAATCTCGATATACAGATTCAAAAGTATTTTCGAGAAACCCATAAGTTTTTCTATTTTGTCAGTCCCGATGCTTTGATGCGTAAGGGCTTTGATCGCCCGCAGAGTGATGTCATTTTAGGTCTTGGTTATGGTCGATTTATCAATGCCACTGCCCTGCGCAAAGCCGTGCGTATTGAAGACTTTTTGTTTGAAGAAGGCGTTATTAGCGATTTCCTACCAAGAGATACGATGATCGCGCTTGGGCAAATTATTGAAAAAGAAGATGAGTACCGCAATATCTACGGCGATCGTACCTATCTGCACTACTGGTACGAAGATATGAGCAGTGAAATTGATAAAACCGGTCTTGTGACCGGGGGCGGCAATATTGGCCCTGTTGGTCTCTTTCGCATGCGCGAGGTACTTACACAGGAGCAGATCAGCGACCGGTTTTTTGGTTGGGATGTCAATGCGGGGGTTCAGTATGAAGTGCAGACCAGGTCTAAAGACATAGAACGTCCTCCCCCAGCTTTAGCCATTAACGTGCGGTATTCCCGACCTATCAGTTGGCAGATACAGGTCAATACGGATTTCAAATTGGATACGCCATTCAAGAGAGACTATTTTAGGCGAGAGTATAATATCCGGCAGAATGTCGATTTTATTTACGAAATTACCAACAGAATTGCCTTTGTGAGCTCCAATACACTCCACATCAACAAAAAACGCGATCAAGATGCGAGGTTTAGACATATTTCAAATATCAGTTTCACATTTTTTATCGAAAACAGAATTAGCTTGACGGCTATTGAGCAAATTTCGAAAGAAGAAGGTTCGCCATTCAGACAGAGTCTTCTTCTTGCCCTGAGCTATCGCCTTTTTTGAGTTGTGCGATCGTGTGCAAAATTTGGAAATTAGCCGCGTGTCAAAAATACTTGTGAACATAAATTTTCTCTCATATCTTAGTTGAAAGGCTTTATTTTTAGCTTGATGCATCCCAAATCGTGTAAGGTACGAGTTTATCCATCCCATAGTTGGAGGTTATATGGCAAAAGAAGAAAAAGTTGTACTGGAAGGAACGATTGTCGATATTTTGCCCGATGGGCAATACAAGGTTGAAATTGAAGGAGGGCATCAGATTCTCGGTTATACGTCGGGCAAAATGCGCCGTTTTAATATTCGCATTGTTGTGGGCGATACCGTCACGATTGAGACCTCTCCTTATGACCTGAACCGGGGGCGCATTACATTCCGCGATTCCGGAACAGGTGGGCCACCCCCTCCGAGCACGCAAGGAGGCGGGAGCAGGCGTCCTGGTCGCGGTGGACGCAGCAGGTCGCGTCGCCGCCGTTAAATATCCAAAATCGATACGTAAATAACCACCCGCAAGTCGCACGCACAGAACGATTTCCGTAGTGCCAATGGCATGGGACTGCCTGAAAATGCGCTGTGCATACCGGGTGGCTTTTTGTTTTTGCGGGATGGGACGAATAGACGAATAGACGAATCCCACCCTGCCACCCAAAGTCAGTGCAAATCCCGATTCGCTGATTCGCTGATTCGTTGATTCGCAAGGAGGGTATATGCCGGAAGAATCCAAAACTGTGCAACCATCGGGAGAAGATGAAAATCCAGATCTCTACGCGCTGGATCCACGGGCGGTTCAGGAGCCCCCTCAAGGGCTTCGCAGTACGCTGAAGTTTCTCGGTCCAGGGCTGATTCTCGTGGGATCTGTGGTGGGTTCTGGTGAGATTATTCTGACGACGAATTTGGGTTCTATTGTTGGATTTTCAATGCTCTGGTTTGTGCTGGTGAGTTGCTGGAGCAAGAATATTGTTCAGGCAGAACTGGCGCGTTTTTCGGTTGCTTCTGGCGAACCTTTTTTGCACGCTTTTAACCGATTGCCCGGAAAGTTACCCGCGTTTAATGGGCGGAAAGTGTCGTGGTACATCTATTTCTGGTTGCTCTGGATTATTCCTGGGCAGTTGATCAGCGGTGGTATTTACGGGGGTGCTGGTCAGGCGATTCACATGGCTCTGCCTTCTCTCGGTTCGGAGTGGTGGACGGTTATTCTGGCTGGGACGGCGTCTGTGATTATTCTGACCGGGACGTATCGATTTCTCGAAAGGCTGATGACGGTTCTGGTGGTTATGTTTACGTTTATTACGATCGCCTGTGCTGTTTTGTTGCAGTTGACCGAATACGCGATTACCTGGGAAGAGGTGCGCGGTGGGCTGACGTTTGGTTTTCCGGCTTTTGCGCTGCTGGCCGCACTGGCGATGTATGGCGGTACCGGGGTGGGTTCGGGCGAACAGATGGCCTATACGTATTGGTGTGTGGAAAAGGGCTATGCGCGTTTTTCGGGACCGGCAGATCAGTCCCATGCCTGGGTTCAGCGCGCGAGGGGATGGATTCGGGTGATGCAAACCGATGTGCTTTTGACACTGGGCTTGCTGACTTGTGCGACGATTCCGTTTTATATGCTGGGCGCGGGGGTGTTGTATCGGCTCAATAAACAACCCGATGGTCTGGAGACGATTCCGGTGCTTTCCAATATGTACACGCAGACGCTTGGCGAATGGGCGTTCTGGCTGTTTATGGTGGGTGCTTTTTTTGTGCTTTATTCAACGGCGATATCCGGTCTGGGCGGTGGGGTGCGCATTTTTGCGGATGGGATGTCTGTGATGGGTTTGATCGAGCGCAATGATTACAAGACCCGGGTTCGCATTTTGCGCATTTGGGCGGTGGTGTCCCCTCTGGTGACTTCTCTGGCGTATTTCTTTTTTCAAAATCCGGTTTGGATGCTGACTATAGGGCATTTGTTTGGGGCGATTAAGTTTCCTCTGATTGCCGCAGGGACGCTGTATTTGCGCTATAGACATCTCGATCAGCGCCTGAAACCGTCTTTGAAGACGGATTTGCTGTTGTGGTTCTGTTTTTTGCTGATGATTGGTCTGGCTATTTATATTTTGTACACGCGCTATTTTGCCTGATGTGGAGGGCGACTATGACTGTTCCTACTTATCGTTCAATTGGTGTGCGGCCGTTGATTAACTGTCGCGGGACATATACGATTATCAGTGGTTCGCTGATGTTGCCCGAGGTGTGCGAGGCGATGATGGAGGCGGCAAAGGCGTATGTGCATTTGGATGAGTTGATGGATGCGGTGGGGGCGCGTATTGCCGAGTTGATGCAGTGCGAGTGGGGGCTGGTGACAAATGGATGCGCGGCGGCGCTGACGCAGGTGACGTCGGCGTGTGTGGCGGGTGATGATCCGGATAAGATCAAACAATTGCCCGATACGACGGGGATGAAGAATCGGGTGTTGTACCAGCCGGGGCATTTGCATATTTATACGCATGCGATTCGGGCGGCGGGGGTGGAGATGGTGGAGGTGGAAGATCACGATGCGCTTTCTTTAGCGGTTGATGATCGCACGGCGATGTTTGCGTTTTTTGGGGATCAAACGGATCATAGCGATATTCCGCTTGAGGATGTGGTGGCGATTTGCCATCGCAAAGGCGTGCCGGTATTTGTGGATGCCGCGGCAGAGCGGCCAGATGTGCCCAATGCGTATTTGCAAGCGGGTGCAGATGTTGTGGCTTATAGCGGGGGCAAGTGTTTGCGCGGTCCCCAGTCGTCGGGGTTGGTGCTGGGGCGCAAAGATATTTTGCAGGCGGCGTTTGCCAATGGCGCGCCGCATCATTCGCTGGGGCGGGCGATGAAGGCGGGTAAGGAGGAGGTGATGGGGTTGCTGGCGGCGGTGGAGAAGTGGGTGCAGCGGGATCACGATGCCGAGTGGGCAGAGTGGGAGCAATGGTTGCAGGTGATTGGCGATGCGGTTACAGATTTGCCGTCGGTGACGAGACGGGTGCGAGATCCCGGGCGGTCTAATGTGGCGCCGATTCTGGAGGTTCACTGGGATCAGACGGTTTTGCCGATTGCGCCAGAGGAGGTCCAGCAACAGTTGTCAGATGGCGATCCGCGGATTGAGATGTTCACCCACGATAATGGCGTGGAGGTGATGCCCTATATGATGGAGCAGGGAGAGGATGTGATCGTTGCGAGACGGTTGCGGGAGGTGTTGGAGGGGATAGGAGATATGTAGAAATGAATGAGACTGATCAACCAAAGCCTTTCTATGAACGTCGTGAGTTTCAAGGTACTCTTTCCAAAGCTGGCGAAAATATCGACGATCTACATTTCACCATTGAATATGCCGAGAATAAGCCAGATAAAATTAAGGCTACAATTGTAGGAAATCGTACTGATTCTGACAGAATTAGCGCACTTATGCGTCAACCGTCTCCATATGTTGAAATTAGATCAAAATCATACGAAGGATGTAGAGAGACCATACGATCCTCACGGGCAATAATTAAACAAGTGCAAAACAAGGTTTGGCCCAGCGAGTATGGTGATCGCATGGTTGATAAAATTTGTGATATTGAATTATTTGAATTAGAGATAGACATCTCTGTTGATAACAAAGATAGGGATGAAAGAGAAATATGTTTTTATTTGGCTGGACCTCGTTTGCTTTGGCCATTGCATTGGGGTCGGACAAGATCATATACGGGTGCTGCTAATATTGAGATTGATCCACTTCAAATCGATGTTCCGAATCCCATTCAGGCTAAAATTGAACTAAGACCCACCTATCTCTACGCACCTATTCGATTAGAAGATGGTAAGGAAGTAGAGGCAACTGATTATGTTCTAACAATTGAGATTAAAACAGATCTTTCGATAGAGGATTTATCAGATTCCGATTTTATCAATCATGCTATACAAATTGCGGATGACCTAACACTACTTGCTTCATTTGTCTCAAGAAAACATATAAAGTGGTTTCGATATGGTTGCTATAGCTCAAAACGCTTGCTGGATTTCGTCCGTTATATCTCTGAATCATTTGTTGATAGCATATACCATAGAGACTTATTAATACAGCCTCATGAAGCGAAAAATTTTATTCAATCTTCAATTATAAACTTACAAAATCTCCGAGAGAAACAATTTGATCTCTTCTTACCAATAATCAATGTATTAAATGGGCATGGGGCTCAATACCTTGAACAACAATTTATTTTGTACTTTATGGTG
>VXRD01000127.1 GCA_009838845.1 Gemmatimonadota bacterium
ATCCAGTTTGGCAAGACGGGAGAGGATTATCGTTTTATTTAAGCATAAATTATTTTTCGTCAAGATGTATGCGTGGCGGGGTACAACTTTGGCAGAAGCGCAATTTTTGGATTGCAATAAGGTATTTTTCCTTGCCAAGTGTGTTTGAATCCGCTAAATTACGACGTCCTGTTTTTCGAAATTTGACGGAGTTGATCATTTCTACAAAATGCTATGAAGCGCGAAAGAATACATTATAACACGGTGCGCGAGATTTGTTTTTCGCCAGAAGATATCGCTCGCCTTTCCGATAATTTACAGGAAAACGGCGCGCCATGTCATATTCGCCATTTAGTGCCCGGCGAGGCAGATCCCGTGCGTTTGGCTCAGGTCAAAGACGTTATCGAGACGGTGCTGACGGGGCGCAAGTACGAGGTTTTATTGCTGCGCTCACAGGGCAAGACTTTTACAGAAATCGCGCTGCTTTTAGAGATTTCAAAAAGTGCGGTGCAAAGTCACTACCGTATCGCTATAAGACGGGTGCAACGCGCTCTGGGTATAGTGCCCGGGCAAAAGGTCAAGCCTCCATCACCATCGACGTATTCCATGGTCTAACTTTCCTCTCTCTGTTTTGTCAATCAGGTTCCGCTTTGTGCGCGACCTGTTTTTTTTTGCTCCAAGCCTCCAGTTCCTCGCCTTTTTCTTGTCTTTGTCTCATTCCTTTGTATCTTTGGTGGTTATTGAAGTAGTAAATCTCACTTTTTCATTTTTGAAAGGAGTTTTCCATGGCTGTATTTCTTCATACGCGCGTTCGCGTGAGCGATTTGGACAGGTCGATCCAGTATTATTGCGATCATTTTGGTTTTGTGCTGAAGAGTCGTTCGGAAAAGTCGCCAGCGGGCAATCAGATTTGCCATCTGGAATTGCCGGGCAACGAGCATACGCTGGAATTGACGTATTCCGATGATTACGAGTTGAATGTGCCCGAAGATCTGATGCACTTCGCGATTGGCGTGCCCGATTTGATTGCCTTTTGCGATGAGTTAGAGAAAAAGGGAATCGAGATTTGGCCCGGCGATTGGCGAGAGACATTCCCCACAGGACGCAAAATGGCGTTTGTCGATGATCCGGATGGGTATGAAATTGAGTTGTTGGAAAGATAAAAATTAAGGGATCGCCTGACTGAAATAAGGCGGTCCCTCAAGTTATTTTATTGGTAATTGCCGGGTTTTATTTTTGAAGGGGATACAGGATGCGGTGGGATAAATGTCAGTCAGTCGGATGGTGTAGTGATTACAACGCGCTCAACCTGAATTTCATCGGCCTTCTGCATGGCCTGTGCCAGGTCGTAGGCCGCCTGCATTCGGTACCATGTGATCGCGCCTCCGCCGAAGGCTTTGTCCAGGCGAATCGCCATCTCAGGCGAGATGCCTGCCCGGCCGTCCACGATATCCGATAGTTCCTTGTGGTCAACGCCGAGTTTTTGCGCGGCTACAGTCACACTCAGCCCAAGTGGCTCCAGACAATCGTAACGTACTGACAGCCCCGGATGGGGTGGATTCTTCATCGGCATTTTTTCTCCTTAGTGGTAATCAACCAGATCTACGTTACAAGCATTCTCTCCTTCAAACCGAAACACGATGCGCCAGTTACCCGACACACTAACTGACCAGTATCCCATGCGATTACCTTTTAGCGGATGAAGTCGGAAACCCGGCAGGTTCATGTCCCCAGGCATTGTCGCCTCATCAAGGCGGGCTAAAATACGCTCTATTTTGTCAGCGTATTCAGGTTGAATATATCGCCGATTCCCTTCCTCATAGAGGGATTTGAGACCTTTGTGGCGGAAACTGAGGATCATAAGAGAAATATAACCTATCTTCTTCCAGAATCAAAATATCATATAGGTAAAAACTGTATATGGACCGCAATCAAAAAAAACATAAAGCAATCTGCGAATGAGTTTTTCCAGGCTGCACAGGAATATGTTCAAGATGCCGAAAAAAACAAATCGGAAATCTTTGGATAGCTTGATTGATCAGGGAGAATACTATGGTAACGGTCACTTTTGAACTACCAGAAGATGTACTTTCTTCGGTGCGGAAAGGTCCCGATCATTTCACCCGGGAATTGCGTCTGGTTGCTGCTGTGAAATGGTACGAGATGGGGGAGGTTTCTCAAAGCCGGGCGGCTGAGATTGCTGGACTATCCCGCGGTGAGTTCATTGAGGCACTAGGCCGGTTTGAGGTTTCAGTATTCCAATACAGCGTGGACGAAATCGCGGAGGAAGTAAGCCGTGAATGAAGGGTAGGTACTCAATGCCTCACCGAATCTAAAATTATCCGAGAGTTGCGCTATGCAGGTCTATATCTCGACGATCAATTCGTCCGAGCCGTGCTAAAGCAGGTCGTTGGAGAGGATTGGTAATAAGTAGCATAGGGAAAGTAAGAGGAGTGAGCCGTGCAGCACCGTCACCTGAACCATCAAAATTTTACACTCGCCGCTATAGACGATGTGATTCGTCGCGGTCGCTGGGACGATTGGGCCAAGTTGCGTCGTGCGGCTCTTGAAGACCGCGCTTTGCTCGATAAGATCGAACGCGTTTGCGCCCATTGCGTTGCTGACCCGTATGCTCAGCGTCATCATTTTTGGATGAACTATGTCAAAAAACACCGCGATACTTCCTGAACGGTTGTTCAATTATATCTGCGATCAGAATGACTCGGTTCAAGAGTGATGTTACCCAATTTAACCGTGCGTTCGGCACAAATTTCTGATAGAAATGCACTTAATGAATTAGTGAAAAATATTGGGCCACAATGTGTTGTGGCGTTGTCGGGTGGGCGTGTGTTCATAGATGTGGAACAGACGCTTGTGGCTGTGCAGGGCGATTGTGTGATTGGGTTTGTGGCGTGGTTGCAAGATGAGATGCAGGCTGTAATTGTGGGGCTTGGGGTGCGTGATACGCATCGGCGTTTTGGCGTGGCAACGCGGTTGGTCAATGCGCTGATAGAGTGTTTGCGAGAGGTGGGGGTGCGGTTATTGGAGGCGGTTGTGCCGCGCGATAGGGTTGGGGCGATAGGGGTGTTTGAATCGGTGGGGTTCAGGCGGCTGGGGCGCAGTGCTTCGAATTGCGTTACATTTGAGTATCGTTTGTGGGGGCGCAGAAATCGAGCGGATGGATTTGCGTGATGAGGAATAGACGGAGCGGGGTACAACTGGCCGTCTTTCAGGCCAGTTGTACCCCGTTCCGTAGATTCTTTACAGGAGGTGAGAGATGCGATGTTGCATCTTTTGTCTCCTGTTATTAGTTTGGGAGTTCTGGTAGGCGATTGAGAAAGGTGGATTATGGCCGAAGTTCAAGCCTCAAATACAAGAGATATGGCAACGCGCGAGGGTATCACGCTCAGGGCTGTTCTTTTTGGGTTGGTGGTGGTGGTGTGGATTGCATTTTGGAATACGCATGCCGAGTATATCGCCCACACATCGCGTATGAATATCAGCCATTTTCCAATGGTATTGTTGTGTACTTATGTGCTGGTGGTGTTCCTGAATCAGCTGGTGCGCTGGATAAAGCCGCGATATGCGCTGTGTCAAACCGAGTTGCTGGTGGTACTGGCGATGGGGCTTTTGGGCGCGGCCATTCCCGCTTATGGTTTGACGAGTTTTTTCCTGGGCATGATTTCGGTGCCGCATTATCTGGCGACGCCTGAAAATCAATGGTCGGAATTTGTCCATCCGCATTTGCCCGGTTGGCTGGTGCCGAGCAACGAAGGCTATGCCATGCAATGGCTTTACGAGGGCCTGCCTGCGGGGCAGTCCATTCCATGGGATGTGTGGATTGTGCCGCTGTTCTGGTGGTTGAGCGTTGTTGCGGCCATTGTTCTGGCGTCTATCGCACTTTCGAGTATGTTGAGAAAACAGTGGTCGGAGCACGAGCGCGTGGCCTATCCCGTGCTCGGTCCGCCGGTAGAACTGGCGTCGGCGGCTGACGCGCCAAAGCGGGAAGGTATTTTGTACAATCGGTTGTTCTGGATCGGATGCGGCCTGATTTTTTTTGTAAAGGCGTGGAATATTATGTCGTATTTCAACCCCGGTATTCCCATTATCTGGTTGGGACAGCAGTGGTTTTATTTTGCCCGATTTTATCCTCCGCAGCATACGGGGGTGAATTTTTTTACGATTGGCTTTGCGTATTTTGCCAATGTGGATGTGTTGTTTTCCATTCTGGTATTTCACGTTCTGTATCTCAATGAGATTGCTTTTTTTCGCAGGATTGGGTTCACATTGTCGGCCAAAACAGGTCCCGGCGATGCAGTGGCGGGTCTGCAAAGCGCCGGCGCGTTTATCGCTCTGGTTTTCTGGACATTTTGGACGGCGCGGTTGCATTTGAAGGATGTGTTTCGCAAGGCTTTGCAGGGCGATGATACCGTGGATGATTCGAATGAGTTGTTGTCGCATCGCATGGCGGTTATTTCGCTTGTGATCAGCGTGTTGTTCATGTTGTTGTGGTTGCGCACGATGGGGTTGGAATGGAAGTTTGTGTATCTGTTAACCCTGGGTTTGTTCATCGCTTACATCGGGCTTGCCCGCATTATTGCTGAAACTGGCGTGGTGTATATGAGCATGCCGGTCAACGAGGCTGGGTTCACAGATTTGTTTTTTCATCCGGCAGATTATTCGGCTGGAGCGCGAACGTCGATCACATTGTTTTCTTCCCTGCGTTGCCAGAGCAAAGCGATGTTTATGGTGCCTCTGATTCACATTGCAAAGTTGGGCGAGTTGATCCAGCAGCAAAAGGGGCGTTTGTTGATGGTCGTGCTTGTGACGCTTATCGTCGGGATTGGTTGGACGGTGATTCTGACAATTTTTTTGAGTTATACATACGGCGCATATAATTTTAATGATCTTCCATTTACGCGCTATCCGCCGCGCGTGTACGACGCTCTGGTCAAAGCGTTAAAAGAAGTACCCGAGTACAAACCCGAACGCTATTTGTTTTTAGGGGCAGGGATGCTCATTTTTAGTGCTATGAGTTTTTTGCGGTATCGCTTTACATGGTGGCCTCTGCATCCTATGGGGATGATTGTGCCAGTGGGGCACGCGATGCATTCGACGATGTCCATTTTGATTGCATGGAGTGCCAAAGCGATTATTCTTCGCATTGGCGGGGCTTCGCTTTATCGGCGTAGCAGGCCCTTTTTTGTCGGGATGCTGGTGGGCTATGGACTTGCCGTGTTCACGTCCTATGTAGTGGATCAAATCTGGTTTCCCGGGCGAGGGCATCACATGCATTCGTGGTAGGGGATATGAGTAATCAGTCTTTGGCAACACGAGCGGTGCGCGGGGCGTTTTGGACAGGCGGCGGGTTGGGCGTGCATCTCATCGTGACACTGATTTTTTTTCGGATTCTAAATCTGGAAGATATGGGATATTTCATCTGGGCACAGCGCGTTCTGGTTTTGTTTCAGATGGTGGGTGTAGTGGGGCTAAATGACGCACTGATAAAATATCAAGATGTCTCGCGGATCCATTTTTCCTCTGCTTTTTGGGCCTGTCTTTTTGTGGGGGTTGCGCTTTTTGTCGGGTTTATAGCGAGTGAGTGGCTTCTCATTATCTGGTGGGGGAGAACGCCGAATATCGCGGCGTTTTTTGATATTGCAAAACCCATGGCTTTGATTATTCCGCTTGCATCTGTTTCGGGCATTGTGAAAGCAATTCTGGCTCGGGATTTGCGTTTTCAGTCCATAGCAATAAGTGAAATGGTCGCTGCGTTGATTGCCGCAATGGTTGGCATTGGTCTTCTCGTTAGTGGTTGGGGGATAAAAAGTGCGGTTTGGAATGCAATAACGAGGGAGATCGCATTGTTGGGCGGTTTGTGGATTGCCGCTGCCTGGATGCCGTCGCTGTCGTTTAGTTGGGCAAAACTGAAGGCGCTTTTGCCATTTGGCTTCAATGTTTCTGGCGCGAATCTGCTCAACAATATCAATAATAATCTGGACAAGGTCTATTTTGTTCCCGTTTTGCTGGGTCCTGTTGCCGCGGGTCTGTACGCTTTTGCCTATCAATACACAATGGTTCCATTGAATCGGGCCAGTGTTGTGCTGACGCGGGTGATTTTTCCGGCTTTTTCCGTGGTGCAGCGAAATAATCAGACTTTGCGACGGGGATATACGCGCACGATTACTGCGATTGCCCTTTTGTCTTGGCCCGCGCTAATAGGTGGTTTTATCTATGGACGGGAAATTTTGTTGCTCGTAAAAGGCGAGGAGATGTTGTCTGCTCTTAATCCACTCAGGCTGTTGATTTTAGCGGGTATGCTCAAAGCTGTGGGTACGGTTGTGGGATCGGTTTTTCTCGCCAAGGGAAAGGCAAACTGGTCGTTTCGGTGGACGCTTGTAAATCTGATTGTTTTTGTGCCCGCGCTTTATTGGGGCGTGCGCTATGGCATTGATGGAATCGCCGCCGTGCTTTCAGTGGCTGCCGTGTTATTTCTCGTGGTTACGCAAATACTGGTCAACCGTTTGATCGATTTGCGAATGGCTGATTATTTCAAGTCATTTGTCGGGCCATTTTTGACGACGCTATGGATCGCGGTTGCACTGGTCGCGGTTCGATCATTGACCGATCTGGAGCCTGTTGAAGCTCTGTTGTTGGGTGTGGTGGTCGGGGGCATTGCTTATGCTTTTGCTGTTCGTTTGTTTGCCCGGGCATTTGTGATGCGGTTCTGGCGTGATTTCAGGGGGCAATAGATTGTGATTGTGTTGTCCGCCTGTTCATGGCATAATGCAAGCGTCTGGGGGGAAAACTAAAGGAGGCGCGTTTTGAAAACCTACCGCGTGGGTATTATTGGATTGGGGCGAATGGGCAGTACGATTGACGATGAAGGGCATGCTGTCAAACCGTATTCTGTTGCGGCCTGTTGTGGGGTGATAGATCAACTCGAACTCGTCGCCGGATCTGATTTGCAGGCAGATAAGCGGGCGAATTTTGCCGAGCGATGGGGTGTGAAGGCTGTTTACGAAGATTATATGGAGATGGTGGCACAAGAGCCGCTCGATCTGGTGGCGGTGTGTACAACGGCTTCGGGTTTGTTTAAGCCCGCCAATAAAGCACCCGATGCCAATTTCAGAGGCGATTCGCATGCGGATTTAACCGTGAGCCTTGCCAATGCTGGGGTGCCGATGTTGTATGTGGAGAAGGCGATGGCGAGTTCTGTGGCGCGGGCAGATGAGATTTTAGATGCGGTGGTAGCAAATGGCACTGTGTTCAATACGGGTGTTTTGAGGCGATTTAACGTGAGTTATCACGCCGTGCGCCGCGCAATTGCCGAGGGTGAGATTGGCGAACCCAGAGCGGCTGTTCACTACGCGGCCTCATCTTTGATGCACGGGCATATCCACTCTATAGATACGCTCTCTTTTTTGTTGGGCGATCCGAAGATTGAAGCGGTGCGCGGTGAATTGTTGCCACGAGATTTTGCGATTGAGAACAATCACATTGCTTTTGATCCGAGCGCGACTTTTCAATTGCGATTTGAAAATGGCATAGAAGCCTGGTCGGTCCCCGCTGGTGGGTGGGAGTTTGAGGTGATGGGGACTAAGGGGTGCATCCGGTCGATTAACAATGGGGATGGTATAAAGCTCAGAAAAGCCGGTAGTCTGGTGGGCAAACGCCAGGGATGGGATGATGCAGAGGTCGCGCCTGTTGCGCCAAAAAGCCATGTGGTGTCGTGTCTGGAGGATTTGATAGACGCCTATGAGCAAGGACGTCCAACGCTGGGGCATGTGGAGGTTGCCCATCACGTAACTGAGGCATGTATTGCTGTAGCGGAAAGTCACCGTCGGGGGAGTGCGTGGGTAAATCTACCGTTGGGAGACAGAGATTTGTACATTTTTCACGTTTAGGTCTTCATTGGGGGCAGACCATGAAAACATATCGCGCAGCACTGATTGGGTGCAGTCGGATGGGTGCATTTATTGACAACGAAGTGGATCACACGCGGGCGTATTCCCATGCGGCGGGATACGAGGCATGTGATCGAACAGATCTGGTCGCGTGTTCGGATCTGCGCGAGGATGTGATGGCGCAGGCGGGTGAGCGATATGGGGTTCCAAAATCGCGACAGTACACGGATTATCGGGAACTTATCAATACGGAAGAGCCAGATATTGTGAGCGTGGCGACGCAGCCAGAGCAGCGCGCAGAAATTGTGGTATATGCTGCCGAGCACGGGGCAAAGGCGATTTATGCTGAGAAAGCCATGGCGGCTTCTATGGCGGATGCCGATGCGATGGTCGATGCATGTGAGCGTAATGGGGTATTTTTTAATCTGGGCACCAATCGGCGGTGGGATAGAGGGTATGACAGTATGAAAGAGGTGATTGACAGCGGGCGCATTGGGCAGTTGCGGTCGCTGATCATTCACCAGACGAGTTCTCTTTTCAATGGTGCGAGTCACAGTTTTGATCTGTTGATGCGCCTCAATAGCGACCATCCCGCGTTATGGGTGCAGGGACATCTACAGCAGGGTGCAGACGAGATTGAGGGAAATATTTTGAAGGCAGATCCCGCGGGGCACGGGATTATCCAGTTTGAAAATGGAGTGACGGCGTATGCGCTCAATTCTGGACGTGGTCTGGAGGTTGAAGCTGTGGGCGATGCGGGGGTTGTGACGAGTTTGCAAAATGGCGCAGGGTGGCAGGTGCGCGAGGTGGTTGGGCACGATCACAGGGGACGGAATGTGCTGGGATTTGGGGATTTTCCAGAGGTGGAGCCGACGAGTTCAACCGTACATTTGATTGAAGATCTGGCACATGCGCTGGATACAGGTGAACCGACGCGGTGCGGTGTGCGGTTGGCACGTGCCAATCAAGAATTGATTTTTGCTTTTGTCGAGTCGCACCAGCGGGGGGGCGAGCGGGTACATCTGCCGTTGAAAGATTGTCCCTATCGCATGGATCGCGGTTTTGCACCCAGGCAGCCAAAGTTTGGACGTGAATGAACGAATAGGCGAATAGACGAATAGACGAATGGCGATACACACTGATTTTGGGAGGATGAGCGGGGTTCGTTGATTCGTTGATTCGCAGATTCTCATGAGGAGGTTATTGTGGAATATCGCGAGTTTGGACAGACGGGTTTGAAGGTTTCGGCAATCGGTTTTGGTTGCTGGGAATTGGGCGGGGGATATGGGTCTATTGATGACGCTGAGGTCGTCGCTGCTGTCAACCGCGCAGTTGATCTGGGGATCAATTGTTTTGATACGGCGCAGGGATATGGCAAGGGCGCATCTGAACGGTTGCTTGCGCGCGCGCTGGGACCCAGGCGCAAAGATGTGATTCTGGTTACGAAGTTCGGCATTGGATACGAGCAGGGCAGAGATAGCAGCAAAGAAATGGTCCACCGGGCGATTGAGCAGAGTTTGGAGATGCTAAATACGGATTATGTCGATGTGTATCTCGTGCATTGGCCCGACCGCGATACGCCTTTTGAAGAGACTATGGGCGCGTTAGAGGAAATCGTCCAGGCAGGGAAGACGCGGTTTGTGGGGCTGTCGAATTTTACGCCTCCGGAAATCGCGCGGTGTATGGATGCGAGGCGCGTGGAGGTGTTGCAATACGGGTGTAATTTGTTTGACCGCCGCCATGTAAAATGGACGTTTCCCTATGCCGAAGCAAATAATGTGGGGGTGATGACGTACGGTTCTCTGGCTTATGGTCTGCTCGCTGGCGCGTTTACAGAAGACACGGTTTTTGAGGACAATGATTGGCGCAGAAGAGGCGGTAGCAATACGACTTTGCGCCTGTTTGAACCGGGTATTTTCCAGCGCAATGTCCGGGCGGTGAATGAGTTGAAAGAGATCGCCGCGGGGCTGGGCAAAAATCTGCCGCACATGGCGCTGAATTGGGTGTTGTCTCACAAGGCTGTGAGTACGGCACTGGTGGGTGCGCGAAGGCCAGAAGAGGTGGAAGACAATATGGGCGCTATGGGGTGGACATTGGATGAGGATACAAAGCGGGCAATTGATCGGGTTTTTGCCAAGTACGAGATCGATACAGCGCCCAATAAGTGGGGTGAAATTGATTCTAAGTGGATGGATATTGATCCGGCAGAATGGACAGAATGAGGGGGATATGATGGATAGCGTGCGCGTTGGCGTGATTGGATGTGGTGGCAGGGGCAGGGGACATATTCGAACTTTGGATGGTTTTGAAGATGTGCATCTCGCAGCGGTTTGCGATCCGGTTGTGGATATCCGCGAGTCCGTGTGTGAAGATTACGGGATTGAAGGGCAATACGGCGATGTTTCCGCGTTGCTTGAAGGCGAAGCTCTGGATGCGGTTTTTGTCGCGCCGCCTGCCCACTTAAATGCCACGCTTGCACTGCCGTGTCTGGAGGCTGGCGTCAATACCTTTTTGGAGAAACCACCCGGTTTGAGCCTGAAAGAAACCGAAGCGTTAAAAGCTGCATCGGACGAAACGGGCGCGAAAGCCATGGTGGGGTGGAATCGTCGTTTTCATCCGATTATTGTCGAGGCGCGAGATCTGGTGCTGGATCGCGGTCCTGTGACGCAATTGGTGGGGGAGTTCCACAAGAGTATCACAGAGCTGGGAAATTCGGGCAAATTTGCCGAGGTGCTGATGGATTGTATGCTTTTTGAGACGCCGATTCACGCGATTGATACGATCCGCTTTTTGGCAGATGCCGATGTTTCTGAGGTCCACAGTGTGGTGCAGCGGTCCATGTCCGGTTATCGGGATGTACACGCGGCGCTCGTCGCCTTTGAAAATGGCGTTGTCGCGCAGCTTATTCACAATTATACGACCAATGCCAGGCTGGAGCGTTATGAGATTCACGGACACGAGATTTCGGCTTATATGGAGGGCGTGTCGCGCGGAGAGGTTTTTTGCGATGGCGAGAAAAGAGAGTTGAGCGGGGATGGATCGGGAACAGATGAACAGAACCGATTTTTTATCGATTGTGTGAAAGAAGACCGCCCGGTCGCGCTTCCCGCGGCAAATTTGGATGAGGCGATTAAGACGATGGAATTGGCCGAGGCGATTATGGCCGGGACGCGATAAGATCGGATTCTTTCTATTGACAATATTTTCTGAATCCCATACTTTTAGATATTAGAAACGAGGTGTGGCTCAGTCCGGTAGAGCACCTGCTTTGGGAGCAGGGGGCCGGGGGTTCAAATCCCTCCACCTCGACCAATAAAAACAAGGGGTTGTGAGTTTTACTCGCAACCCCTTGTCGTTTTAGGGAGTAAAGGAAAAAGCACCTGTGTAAAAATCGCACAAGCACTTTCTTTTGGCTTCTGTCTTACGTTTTACCCTCGCACCACTCGCGGGCATTTTGGAATATTTGAAGCCACGGAGAGGCTTGAAGATCGCGTTTCCAGTTCGCTGGCATATAGCCCCATTGCCACTTGAGAAAGGTGCGTTCAGGGTGGGGCATCATGGCGAGGTGGCGACCATCGAGGGAGCAAAGACCGGCAATACCGTGTGGCGAACCATTTGGGTTAAAGGGATAGGCTTCGGTCGCGGTATTGTTGTCATCGACATAGCGCACGGGGGAGAGATTTCCGTCTATGACGCGGTCGAGTACGTCTGCGCGGGGAAAAAATGCGCGGCCTTCGCCGTGCGCGACCCACACGCCGAGGGATGCACCGGCCATGTTTTTAAACATAATCGCTGGACTGTCCTGAATTTGCACAGTGGAAAAACGGGATTCAAAACGCGCGGATTCGTTGCGAATAAACCGGGGTTGTTCTGTATTGGCAAGGCCGGGGAATGGAACCCAGCCGAGAAGGGCCATGAGTTGACAGCCATTGCATACGCCGAGGCTGAAGGTATCCGGGCGGTTGTAGAAGTCATCGAACTGGGCACGTAGGCCGTCGTTGAAGCGAATCACACCAGCCCAGCCTTTGGCAGAGTCGAGCACATCGGCATAACTGAATCCGCCGACAAATACCACCCCTCGGAATTGCTCGCCGAGTGCGATAGTGCCAGATAAGAGATCGCTCGTGGTTATATCCCAGGGTTCAAAGCCCGCTGCGGAAAATGCAGAGGTCATTTCGCGATCTCCATTGCTGCCCTCTTCGCGTACGATGGCGACTGCGGGTTTGCTACTGGCATTGAGAATGGCGGGTGGCGTGGGCATTGGCGCGAAGGGTATGGTAAATTTGGGACCTGTACGTGCGTGCAGAGAAGTCTCTTCTTGTGCGACGCAGGATAGATTGGTTTGCTGGCGTTCGAGCTGGAAACTCGTGGCTTCCCACAGGTCGCGCAATTCGGGCATGGGAATTTTGAGAACGCGCTGATTATTGACTGAAATTTGGATATCGGGACTGGAGGTTACTTTTCCAATGGTTTGGATGGGTACTTTTTCAAAAATTTCTCGCACGATCATCAGATTTTTGGGATGCACTTCAAAGACGAGGCCGAGTTCTTCGGAAAAGAGCGAGGAAATCGCATTGGCGCGGGTTTGAAGATCGATCTGAATGCCACAGTTGCCGGCAAAAGCCATTTCCAAAAGCGCGGTGATGAGACCGCCATCGCTGCGGTCGTGTCCCGAGGCAATGTAATTTTTTGCAATGCAGGATTGGAGTGCGCCAATTGCGCGTTTGAGCAGGGCGGGATCATCGACATCTGGTGGCTCGTTGCCGAGTTGCTCGTACACATGGGCGAGAGAAGACCCGCCGAGGCGATGTTTGTCTGCGCCGAGATCGACGTAAAGTATGATGCCTTCATCGGGATGTTTTAAGTCGGGCGTGACGGTCTGCGTAATGTCGGGACTGGTGACATAGCCCGATATGACGAGTGTGCCGGGTGTTTTGACAGTTTCTTCGCCATCCTCTCCCGGTGCGATCGCAGCCATTGAGAGGCTGTCTTTGCCGCCATCTATAGCAATGCCCAATTCGAGCAGAATATCCGTAAGGGCGCGGGCCGCATCGTAAAGTGCTGCGCCTTCTCCGGGCAATTTGGCCGCCCACATCCAGTTGCCAGAACACTTGATGTCTTCGATGGCACTCAGCCGCGCCCAGGCGATATTGGTGAGCATTTCGCCCACGCACAGGCGTCCCATCGCCGCAGGATCAATGAGACCTTTGATAGGTTGTTCACCAATGGCGGTGGCGGCGCCAGTTGTGCCAAAATGACTTTGTGCAATGACAGCGACGTCTGCTGCGGTTAGCTGGAGGGGTCCCACGCATTGCTGTTGCGCAACAAGCCCGGTTACACAGCGGTCAACTTTGTTGGTGAGAAATCGTTTGGAACCTACGGAGACGAGGCGAAGCACGCGGTCGAGTGCTTTTTTAACGGTCAGATTTTCGGGCAGGGTGAGCGGTTTAGTTCGGATGGGAAAGCGGTCGAGTTTGAAGGGCTTTTGCGGCATATCGCCAAGGACTTTTTCCAGGTCGAGGTCAACGGGCGTGGTGTTGTCTTTGCTGTCGAAGACTACCACCCTCCCATCGCCGGTTACTTCGCCGACAAAAGCGTAAATGACCTTTTCGCGTTTGCAGAGGGCGTCGAAGAGATGGGCGTGTTCGGGACGGATGAGCAGGGCATTGTTTTCCTGATATTCGGCACCCCAGATCTCGAGTACAGATAGTGTTTCATCTCCAACAGGCACGGCGCGAATATCGATGCGGGCACCCGCAGGCTCAACGATTTCTTTGAGTACATTGCAGTTGCCACCTGCGCCCTGGTCGTGGATGCTGACAATGGGGTTTTGATCGCCGAGTTCGACACAGGCGCGGATCACGCGATTGAGTTTTTGTTCCATTTCTGCGTCGCCGCGTTGCACGGCATTGAAATCGAGTTCGGCTTCGTTTTCGCCCTGCACCATGCTCGAGGCGGCACCGCCTCCCATGCCAATGCGATAGGCCGGCCCACCGATTTTGGTGACAAGCATTTGGGGTTCAGGCTTTTCTTTATTTGTATGGCGTGCGTCCATCTGACCGATTCCGCCGCTGAACATAATGGGTTTGATCCATTCTCTGCGTTCACCATTGGGCAGGCGCATACCATAGGATCGCGTGTACCCCTGTATAAGAGGTTCGCCGAATTTGTTGCCGTAATCCGAGGCCCCATTACTGGCTTCAATTGCGATTTGCAAGGGGGTGGCGAGGTTATCGGGATATTGAAATTTGGGATTTTCCCAGGGCAGATCATATTCGGGAATATACAAATTGCCCACGCAATACGCCGCTGTACCCGCTATCACGAGCGCGCCGCGGCCCGTGGCCTGCACATCTCGGATGCGTCCGCCGGTACCTGTTTCTGCACCGGGAAAAGGGGCAACACCCGATGGAAAGTTGTGTGTTTCCGCGGTGAAGATGATGTCACAGGTGCGGTCTGAAAATGCAAATGGAGAGGGACTACCGATAGTGGTAGGCACAATAGTGCGTATCGGATACCCTCGGATGGCGCTGGAATTGTCTTTGAAGGCGATGGTGCTGTTGTTGGGGTTGGCTTTGAGTGTCGATTGGATCATGGCGATGAGGTGATCGGGCATCTCTTCGCCGTCGATGATAAGACGACCTTTAAAAAACCAGTGCCTGCAATGTTCGCTGTTGGATTGGGCAATGTCAAAGCATTCGACATTGGTGGGGTTACGGCCGATCTGGTCGAGAAATAAATCAGTGTAATAATTGAGGTCCCATTCATCGAATGCCAGGCCCATGGTGCGATTGATTTTTTCGAGGGTGCGGCGGCCTTCTTCTATGAGGGGAATCTCGGATACGGGTTCTGGTTTTGCGTCAGAGTCAAAGGAGGTGAGGGGGTGGGGATACAGGCATTCGGTCATGCGGTCGTGTACGAGGGTCAAAAAGATATTCTGCTGATCCAGGCTCAAGGCTGGCTCAATGAAGTAACGCCGCGACCGTTCGATGCGAGAAATTTGCGTGATCCCGCAGGCGTGGCATATTGCCGTGGCATTTGTGGACCAGGCCGTAGAAAAATTCATGCGTGGCCCCACTTCGATGATCGTGCCAGGTCCCGTAAGAAAGGATTGCTGTGCGAATTGATCTGCTTCAAAGGTTTCAGATAGCAGATAGATGAGCCGGTTTTGCTGGTCGGCAGAAAGCGGACTGTCCGCTTGTACGTTGAAACAGTATTCAGTTTCGATATTTTGAATGTGTGCAGAGACGTGTTGCTGTGACAATTGGAGCAGGGTGTGTTGCTGCGGGGGGGATGTGCGAAAGAAATGCTTCAGGCTCATGGAGTCCTCAGTAAATAAAATTGTTGTCCGCCTCTTTGAGTGGGGGGAGGCTTTGATCGCGCCTGGAAAGGATTGGATTTTTTATGGGCCAGGAAATATCTAAGTCGGGATCATCCCAAGAAATACCGCGATAGGTCTCTGGCGCGTAAATATCCGTACATTTATATGTGAAGTCCGCCACCTCGCTGAGAACGCAAAATCCGTGTGCAAAGCCGGGGGGGATATAAAGGAGTTCGGATCGCGCTTCGGAAAGATGAATGCCGATCGACTGGCCATAAGTGGGGGATCCCCGACGAATATCGACGGCAACATCGTATATTTCGCCTTTGAACACCTGGATGAGTTTGCCCTGTGCGCGAGGGGCTTTTTGGTAGTGCAATCCGCGCAGCACGCCGCGGGTAGAGCGAGAGTGGTTATCCTGAGCGAAAGTTTCTAAGATGCCATTAGCCGCGAAATCGTCTCGTTTGTACGTTTCAACAAAAAAACCGCGATCATCGGAAAATCGCTTTGCGCGAACGAGGATGACGTCGGGGATGTCGAGGTGCTCAAATTCAAAGGGCATGATGAAGTGTGAAGGATGAAGTGTGCAACGGTGGTACAACTGGTCGCAGTATAGGCCAGTTCACGATAGACAGACGGGGCTTATCTCCACCAGTCTCCAGCCCAGCCCCTCGTCTTTACAAGATATCATCCACAAGCTGCGGGGCAAGCCCTATATAGGATTGAGGCGTTAGATTTTTCAGATTTTTGAGGTCTGCTTGTGGAAGGTCGAGAGTATTGAGAAAGCTGTCGAGATCGTCCTTTGTAATCTCTGTGCCCCGGGTGAGGCCTTTCATAAGCTCATAGGCGTTTTCATATCCGGCTTTTCGCATGACAGTTTGCACGGCTTCGCCGAGGATTTCCCAGGCGTTTTCGAGATCGCTGGCAATGGCCTGTTTGTCGATGGCGACCTTGCCCAGACCATTCAGGATGGATTTCAGGGCGAGACACCCATGACCGATGGCCGGACCAATATTGCGACTGGCTGAGGAATCGGACAGGTCGCGCTGAAGGCGCGAGACGGGTAATTTGGTAGATAGATGTTCGAGCAGGGCCGTGCTGATGCCCAGATTGGCTTCGGCATTTTCAAAGTCGATGGGATTGACTTTGTGGGGCATGGTCGAGGATCCGACTTCTGATGCGACTGTTTTCTGGCGGAAATAGGATAGGGATATATAGGTCCACATGTCGCGGGCAAAGTCGAGTGCGATAGTGTTGAATCGGATGATCAGGTGAAAAACTTCGGCCATATAATCGTGCGATTCAATTTGAGTGGTGAGGGGATTGAATGTGAGACCGAGACGCTGGACGAAATCGCGGGCGAGGTCGTGCCAGCACACTTCGGGATAAGCCGCGACATGCGCGTTGTAATTGCCGGTGGCGCCATTGAATTTGCCGAGGTATTCGAGCTGTGTGGCCTGTTTGATTTGCCGCTGCCAGCGATAGGCAAATACGGCGAGTTCTTTGCCCATTGTGGTCGGGGTGGCGGGCTGACCGTGTGTGCGCGCGAGTACAGGAAGGTTTTTAGTGTCTTGTGCGAGTTGTGAAGTAATATCTGTAACTTCTTGTGCCAGTGGAAGAAAGACATTTTTGATAGCAGTTTTGATCATGAGCGCGTGGGCGAGATTGCTGATGTCTTCAGAGGTGCAGCAAAAATGCACGGCTTCACATACGTCGGCGAGCGATGTTTCTTCAAGGCGTTCTCTGACATAGTATTCGACAGATTTAACATCGTGATTGGTGACCCTTTCAATTGCAACAACGCGCTGGGCCTGCTGTTCGTCGAAAGTATCTATCCATGACTTCAATATCTGGTGTTCAGCATCGGTGAATGTGCGGACGTGTGTGAGTGCGGGATGCTCTGATTGGAAGCGCAACCATTCGATTTCGATCTGTACGCGGTAGGCTATTAGCGCAAAATGAGACAGACAGGGAACGAGGTCTGTCAAGCGGCTCGTGTAGCGATTGTCGAGGGGAGAGAGTGCGGTGAGAGTCATGGGGATTCCTTTACTGATCTTCCGGGTCGCCGTATTCGAGGGGATCGTCATCATCGGGAAATTCAAAAACATATCCGCACGGGCATATCGGATGATCGGACTCGCGCGGTGTATTGCATTCGGGACAGCGTTCAACGGGTTTGTAGAGGTATTTTGCCAATATGACAATGATGAGGACGGTGGCAAAAATGATGGAGTAGAACATTGAAAAAAAATAACAGGCGGGAAGAATACCCGCCTGTTTGATTGTGTGTTCAGGTTGTGCCCATATCGCCTTCGCTCGTAACGGCTTTGACTGGTTTTTGTCGCGCGTTGGTGATGAGTTGGTCTATGCGTTCCTGAAGGGTTTTAATATCTTGTTCGAAATCGTCGAGTTCTTTGACGAGGTCATCGAAATCGAGCCTGATTGCGTTCGCCTTCCTCAAACCCATTAGATTTCCTTTCTGATACGGGATGGCATCAGGGAGAGGGGGAGGGGAGTCTGGGAAAGGGAATAGGAATATAGGACAAGCCGGGGCTGTCGTCAAGGGGGATTCGCCGACAGCGCGTCGATTTGATCTCTGGTGGGGATCGAGGGTTGAGCACCAGCTTTGCCAACGGTTAGAGCGCCTGCGGCGCACGCAAAGCGAATGGCGGTTTCGAGGGATTGGTTTTCGCTTAAAGCGCAGGATAGCGCGCCATTGAAGGCATCGCCGGCACCAGTGGTATCTATTGGTGTAGCTTTAAAAGCCGGTATGTGTAAAGTTTGATCTGGTGTCGCGAAAAACGCGCCCTGTGCTCCCAGGGTGATGATGGCGTTTTGAGCGCCTTTTTGGAGGAGTTTGTCGGCTGCCTTTGCGATATTTTGGGGGCTATTGGGAGGGATTCCCGTGAGGTATTCGGTCTCGGTTTGATTGGGCGTAATGAGAAACAGGTGAGGCCAGATTTCTTCTGGCAAGTCTGCCGCTGGCGCTGGATTGAGTACGACGCGGGTCTTGTTTTTTGTCGATAAGGATGCGGCATGGACGACGGTTTCAATCGGGATTTCGAGTTGAAGCAAGCATATTTCTGCGTCTTCATAGACCTGATCCTGGATTTGATCGGGTGACAGAGCTGCATTCGCGCCTGAAGCGACCACAATGCTGTTTTCACCACGATCATCCACGAGGATAAATGCAACACCTGACGGTAAATGGGGATCAGATACAACCCATCGTGTGTCGATCCCTTCGCGTTGAAAGGCCGATAGAGCTTGCGCGCCAAAATCGTCACAGCCCATGCGCGCTATAAATGTGACCTGTGCCCCTGCGCGGGCTGCGGCAACGGCCTGGTTGGCGCCTTTACCACCTCCGGCAATAAAAAACGCGCCGCCGAGCACTGTTTCACCTGGCGATGGCAATTTATCGGCGCGAATAACCAGATCGGTATTGGAACTCCCGATGACGATGACGCGGGACATGGAGGACCTCTCAGGTTTTTGTTTACGTACTTAAATATTCATGCGATAATCTCTTGTGCAAGTCAAGAGGTCATGATTCCCAAGCTGGTATTCTTGACTTGACAGGTGGGTTTGCTTATTTTCTGAAAGTCTTATACTTTTGGGGAGTTTGAAATCAAGCGCGGAAAAAACGCGCCCTTTTTTGTTTTACAACTGGGGAACATTACAGAATCTGCATCGTTTATCAGACAGGACGACATGTTACATAGTTCTTTTAAGATCATGCAGATTGGCGGATCATGAAACGATTTTTACATATTTGTTGTGCGTGTCTGATCGCGTTGTGTGTGGGGTGTGCACAAAAAAAATACAAGCGCTTGAGTCCAGAGGTTTATTACAAAGACGCGCAAGATGCACTGAAAAATAAGAAGTGCTACGACGCTGAGTTATTGTTTAGAAATATGCTATCGGATTTTCCCGGATCTCATTTGTCAGATGAGGCGCAATTTGGGTTGGGCAAAGCTTTTCAGTGTCAAAAAGATTATGTGACGTCTATTTTTGAATACGAACGCCTGCTCAACGAATATCCCGTGAGTCCTTATGCCGCCGAAGCCCGGTTCCAGATTGGCGAGTGTTATTATCAGGATGCGCGCGATATTCACCACGATCAGGATGAAACGCACAAGGCAATTCGAGAATTTGCGCGGTTTATCGAAGACTATCCACAAAGCGATCTCGTCTCTCAGGCAGAGAATAGAATTAACGCGTTGCGCAATCAACTGGCCCGTAAGGAGGTCATGATTGCATACGATTATATCCTGTGGAAATATTATTCCTCGGCCAAAGTCTATGCTGAAGGCGTGTTGAAGGAATATCCCGACACAGAGTCTGCTTTGGATGCGCGTTTTATCATTGCACAAGTCAATTTTAAGACTGGGGCACTCGACGAGGCACTCAACGAGCTTACATTGTTGATAGGGCGGGATTTGCCCGAGAAGTTGAAGGAAAAAGTCATTGAAGAGATGGAAAAAGTAAAAAAAGCGCAGTCTAACTGAAAACCTTAGGATGACAAAGCGCATTGGCATTTTCGGAGGGACATTTGATCCCATTCACATTGGGCATTTAATTATCGGGCAGGAAATTATGCTCCAATGCGCGCTCGATCGGGTTGTGTTTATGCCGTCGGGCGATCCACCGCTCAAATACACTATGACTTCGGCTGAAGATCGCGCGATGATGGTCAGCCTGGCCGTGCGCGATTATCCGGGATTTGTACTGAGTCGGTTCGAGTTGTCGCGCTCAGGGAAATCCTATACGATTGATACCTTGCGTTATTTGCGCAGGAATATGGACGAAGACACAGAGATATTCTTGATTATTGGTGCCGATAATGCCGTTGAAATGGGCGACTGGTTTGACCCCGAAGGCGTGTTGGATATGGCTCATGTACTCGTGGCTGAACGCCCGGGTTTTGAGCGAGAGCGCGTTGATCCCGCTTTCAAATCCAGGATGCAGTTTGTTGAAACACCTCTGCTGGATATATCGTCAACGGCGATTAGAGAACGCGTACGCACCGGAAGACCGATTTCTTTTTATGTTCCCGATGCTGTTGCAGATTATATTAGAACCCACGGGTTATATCTTCAGGAGTAGAGGGATAGAGACTCGCGACTTTTGACTGGTTTTGTTATGAGCAACGAAAAACAAGAAGCCGAATGTCCCAGACTTGGGGGAATGCCCGAAGCGCGGATTCAGCGTTATTTTTGTGTGGATGATGACAAGTGTCACGCGCTGGCACTCGTATCAGAAGATGCCAAAATCCTATCAAAAGAAGCCAAAGAAATTGTTGTAAGAGGTGAGGTCGTCAAAGGGTGGACCGTGGAATTGGAGGTGCCCGCTACCGATGGTGTGGTTCGCATGGACCTTGTGGCAAAGCCGTGATTATAGTCGGGTAGGGAGTTGGGGGCTGACTGCTGGACGCACGGCATAACTTTAGTAAAGCTATATTATGTCCCATTCTGATGATTTACATAAGACCAAGGTGACGATCTTTGGATCTGAATATGTACTCAGCAGTGAGGAGTCGGAGGAATATACCTCTAAAATTTCAAATTTTGTCGATCAAAAAATGAACCTGATTGCCGCCGTCGAAAATACAGGTGATACCGCTCGGATTGCACTGATGGCGGCATTTGATATTGCCAATCAAATTGTGCGTCATCGCACTCGGCGTCGAGAAGACCGCATTCGCATAGATGAAGCTCTCAGGCGTTTGGAGCAGCATATAGATAGCGCAGAAAAATGAGAGGGACCCCTCTCATATCTCACTTCGTAAACCAATACTTAAAAATTGTAAATAAAATTTTCCACCCTGCCTTGAGGGTGCCTTTTAGTGTGCCAGTAATTTTGGAAACGCCGATGCGTTTTCTATAACTTACTGGCATTTCTTGTATTTTTAACGCCTGTTTTGCTGCTTTGACCTGCATCTCTACTGTCCATCCAAAAGTTTTATCTCGCATATTTAAGTCCCTGAGTGCCCGATAGCGAATCGCCCGAAATGGTCCCAGGTCTGTATAGGATACGCCAAAGAGAATTTTAATGAGGCTGGTGGCCAGACGGTTGCCAAAGCGCGCCTGAATCATCAGCGCACCGGGTTCACTATTGCCTAAAACGCGCGAGCCAATCACGAGATCAGCACGGTTTTCCAGGATAGGCGCAATCAGGTCTGGCATTTCGTTGGGGTGATCGCTGTAGTCGCCATCGAGAAAGACGACGATGTCCGGATTATTGGTTGCTGCTATGCCAGCGAGGCAGGCAGAACCGTATCCACGGCGATTTTCTCGAACAATGCGTGCGCCCATTGCGGCGGCTAATTTTGCAGTTTGGTCGGTTGACCCATTATCGACGACGATGATTTCGGTGGGTAAATGACTGGGAATATCGCCAATTACTTTTTCTATAGCATCTTGCTCGTTAAAAACCGGAATAATAACTGAGATGCGTGGAGGGGCGGGCATAGGCTATGTTCTCCTCAAAAGTGATTTATCCATTCACGTCTTTATGAAAGGGATAACTGCCCGTTTTGACTAAAGAGTTTTTTTTCGTATTTTGACAGTATCCAAGATAAAGAGATATTCTGAACTTGTCAGATATTAATATCTCGGGAAGTCGGCTTTTCCCTTGACC
>VXRD01000128.1 GCA_009838845.1 Gemmatimonadota bacterium
AACAATTAAAGGCGTCTGGAAAATGGGTTTAAAAAAAGGATGCATACTTATGACCACCGCCCTTGCGGTATTGCTATTTGTGGGACAACCCACTGCCAATACCGCTGCTTCTGCGGACTTTGATGGGAATGGGGAAGTAGGTGTTCCCGACTTTTTGTTGTTTATAGATACGTTCGGATCGCGTCAAGGCGATGAGAAGTATGAAGCGCGATATGATCTGGATAGGAATGGAGAGATTGGCGTATCAGATTTTTTAATCTTTCTCGATTTCTTTGGTCAAGAAGTGGCTCCACCGTCACAGCGCGATGTATTGGTGGCTCTGTATAATGCAACAGATGGTGCCAATTGGACGAATAATGACAATTGGCTCACGGACAACGACATTTCTACATGGTATGGCGTCGGCGTTTCTGATGGTTCAGTGACAGCATTGTACCTATGGGAAAATAATCTGAGAGGAACGATTCCTCCCGAATTATGCCACCTGTCCAACCTCACTTACCTGGATCTTGGTGCCAATCCGTTGAGTGGTGAAATTCCACCAGAATTGGGCAACCTCACTAATCTCACCGAACTGCATCTTCCCCTGATTCATACGTTAAGTGGCTCAATCCCACCAGAATTGGGCAACCTCACTAATCTCACTCAACTGAGTCTTCACGATAATCAGTTGACTGGAGAGATCCCACCAGAATTGGGCAACCTCACTAATCTCACTTACCTGAATCTTGGCGGTAATCAGTTGAGTGGCGCGATCCCAACAGAATTGGGCAACTTGTCCAATCTTGGGTACCTGGACCTTGAACGGAATAATCTGACAGGAGAGCTTCCATCAGAATTGGGCAACTTATCCAACCTCGAAGCCCTGGAGCTTTGGGACAATCAGTTGAGCGGAGAGATTCCCGCGGAATTGGGCAACCTGACCAATCTTAGAAACCTGAATCTTAGCGAGAATCAGTTGAGTGGGGAGTTTCCATCAGAATTGGGCAACTTATCCAATCTCACTGGACTTTGGCTTGCTGGCAATCAATTGAGTGGTGCATTGCCTCAAAGTCTGACCGGACTGACAAATCTACAGGGCTTTCACTTTTGGAGTGATGGAGGTCTATGTGCGCCGTCTGATGCAGCCTTCCAGGCGTGGCTACAGGGCATTGAAGACCACGGCGGTCCAACTTGTTCGCAATAGGACGCACACGGATGTGGAGATAGGTCGCATCAATGATCAGATAAGGGTAGGCTTGTTCAAGCGGTCGCTCACGCCAGGATTTGATATCTGCATCCAGGTCTTGACATAGATCGGAGACCCTGAGACTTTAAAAAAGAGGTTCCACACAAGGCTTCTGTGATCTTTCGAAACGGTCAAGTCCACATAGAACCATATTCAAAGAGGTCATTCCCTTTGGGAATTTTTCAAGGAGGGTTGCTATGATATTGCGCGTTGTACTCGCTGTTTTGTGCTGGAGTGCGTTGCTTGAGGTAGCTCCGGCGAATGCCGATTTGCAACTGCCCTACAAGGCAGAGGGGCTGAGTAAGGAACAGGCGGCAGCGTATCTTTTGGAGCGCTTTGCCTTTGGTGCGCGGCCAGGTGAAGTGGAAAGAGTGGCGAAGATGGATCCCGAGAAGTGGCTGGCTCAGCAGTTGGCTGGCAATTTGCCAGATGCTGAGTTGGACAAAAGGTTGGAAGCGTTTCCCGCGTTGAAACTGACGCCGGCTGAAATGCAGGCAATCTATGTGCGAAATGGTCTGGTTCAAAGTATGATGGAGAAAGAGGGATTGATCGATCCCGCCGCAAAGACGTCTCGCAAAGAGATGAATGAAAAGACAAGCGCGTATCGCAAGAAGCACGGGTTGCGTTCCTATGGCATGCTTGCCAGTCGGGAGATTCGGGGGCAGAAAGTGATGCGGGCGGTGTATAGCGAGAATCAGCTCGTTGAGGTACTGACGGATTTCTGGTTCAATCACTTCAATGTGACCACGAGTGATGGTGCGGTGCGCAATCGCGCGCTTTCCTATGAGCGCGATGCGATTCGTCCCAATGTGCTGGGCAAGTTCCGCGTGATTTTGGGAGCGACGGCGAAGCATCCGGCGATGTTGTATTATCTGGACAATGCACAGTCGCGCATGGCGCCGCCATCGAAACGGGAGCAGGCAGAGCCTGAGAAGGAGGTGGCATCGGGCGAGATGGGTATGGATGGCGATATGGACGGTGGTATGATGAGCGGCGAGATGATGGGTGGTGAGATGGCAAAGGCTGTTGCGGAGCCAAATACACCTCCAAAACGCAAGTATGGTTTGAATGAGAATTATGCCCGCGAGTTGATGGAGTTACACACCCTGGGCGTGGATGGTGGGTACACGCAGCAGGATGTTACCGAGGTTGCACGCGTGTTGACCGGATGGGCTGCGATGCCTTATAACAATTCGAAAAATGTGCGAAAAAATCTCGAGAAGCAAATCGCAACTGGAAAGAAAAAAGTCATTCGTCAGGGCGAATTTTTATTTCACAAAGACTGGCACGACGACAAGGCCAAGGTGGTGTTAGGTGAGCAGTTCCCGGCAGGTGGTGGTATAGAAGAGGGCGAGCGCGTTCTGGATATGCTGTCTAAGCACCCTTCAACCGCGCGTTTTATTTCGACCAAGCTGGCGCGTCGGTTTGTAAACGATGAGCCGTCAGATGATCTTATTGATGAGATGGCAGAAACCTTTACCAAAACCGATGGGGATATCGCTGCTGTGATGGCTACGCTGGCGCAGTCCCGCGTGTTTTGGGCAGAGGCGAAGAAGCGCAGCAAGATGAAGTCGCCGTTAGAAGTAGTGGTGAGTTCTCTTCGCGCGCTGGAAGCCGATGTGAAGAATGCACAGCCGCTGATGCGCTGGTTTGACCGCATGGGCGAGCCGTTATATGGTTATTTGCAGCCTACGGGTTTTCCGGATTATGCCGAGTCGTGGGCAAATTCGGGTACGCTGATTGCGCGAATAAATTTTGGTATTCATCTCGCCACTGGTCGTATTAACGGGGTGACACTGAAGCAATTGCCAAAGGATAGCGCTGGCCTGACAACAGATGAGGCATTGGCGATGTATAGCAAGTTGCTGTTGCCAGCACAGGATACCAGTGCCATTGCGTCAGAGGTTAAAAAGACAGTTCCTGCAGATGCCGAACGCAAAGACGTTCAGGTAATCAGTATGTTGATAGGGTCGCCAGAATTTCAATACCGATGAAAGGTATTGAAGCGACGTATGAATATTCCGATGAGTTGGTGGCGAGATTGACGCCCGCCCGCAGAAAGATTATTCGTCCTATTGAGCCATCAAAACCACCGGTTATGCAAAGGAGGTCCTTATGACATCACCCAATATTGTCTTTATTCTCATATCGGACATGGGATGGCGCGATGTTGGCTTTCTGGGTTGTAAGACGCATAAAACGCCGAATATTGATCGCCTTGCTCACGGTGGCATGATTTTTCCGCAGACGTATTCTTGTGGGCCTAATTGCGCGCCTTCCCGTGCCAGTATTATGTCGGGCATGTACACACCGCGCCATGAGATCTATACACCTGGTGGTGCATCTAAAGGCGATGTTCGGCTGATGAAATTGATAACGCCTGCTCGCGATGCCGACTTAGAAGGCTTTCCTTCTAATTATCCAATAGCTCTCAAACCCGATGTCACTTGCATACCGCAAGTGCTCAAATCTGCAGGATACACTTGTGGTGCTATCGGCAAATGGCAACTTGGCAATGATCCTGAAGCGGGACCCATATCTAAAGGCTTTGATCACAATGTTGGTGGTCACCAGCGCATGGGACGCCATTTTAGCCCTTATAAAAATCCTGCTATGCGCGATGGTCCCGAAGGTGAGTATCTCACAGATCGGCTCACCGACGAAGCTGTTCAATTTATTCAAGACAATCGGGATGGCCCTTTTTTTCTTTATCTCGCCCACTGGGCACTGCATGCCCCCATTTTAGCCAAAGCTGATAAAATTGCCGCCTACGAGAAAGCCGAGCATCCCAACCCGCCTTATGGGGCTATGGTTGAAAGCGTTGATGAAAGCGTGGGTCGCGTGATGCAAACGCTTGACGATCTCTGCCTTGCAGACAACACGCTTGTCATCTTCTCAGCCGATCATGGTGGCATAGCCAAATACACCAATATGGATCCGTTACGCGGTGGCAAAGGCGCGCTTTACGAAGGCGGTATCCGCGTATCTACCTGCATGCGTTGGCCTGGTGTCATTCCTGCGGGCACAACATGCGATGTGCCGATCTACGGTATCGACTTTATGCCTACCCTTGCTGAAGTTACCTCCGGTACACTTCCTGAGCACCAACCCGTTGATGGTGAAAGTCTGGTTCCTCTTTTCTCTGGCGCAACATCCCTTGAACGCGATACCCTGTACTGGCACTTCCCTCTGTATCTTGGTGGATCTGATTGCCAAAATATCACGCCCTTGCGGGGTGGTCGCGCAGGCCAGGGTACGGGTTGGCGTACTGTGCCTTCGGGAGCCATCCGCAAGAGTGATTGGAAACTGATTGAGCGGTTTGATACCGGTAGTGTGGAACTTTACAATATTGCAGATGACATTGGGGAGCAAAATGATCTTGCCACTGATCATCCCGAAAAAGCCGCTGAACTTTTGAAGGATCTCAAAAATTGGCAACGCGATACAAAAGCCATTATCCCCAACGAACCCAATCCGTATTATGATATGGAGTACGAATTGCTCAACAATGAAAGAGATCAAGTATCCCTATATGAGAAAGCCCAATATTTTTGATTATTAACTCAAGTAGTGACGTAAAAGATTGCAAAATGTCCATGTAGGATTTATTAGAAATTGTGCCGGACAAATCTCACCCATTTCACAGTCCGGCCAGGGGAAACAGATAGTTTAGGCATACTTCTGTCTCCCCTCTAAATACATTCCAGAATTTTTGGAAATAATTATGTTTTGGGAAAGGTGGCAAAAGGGGATGCGAAAGATCGAAAAAGACCACAAACGTGAGATCAAAAGATGTGCCGATGTCGTGTAGATCTTCCCCAACCAGCAGGCCTGTGAACGACTAAAAATTCCCATACCACCGGGGCATTACACACGAAATGGAGGAGTAAAACATGAACCAGCCATTACTTATTGAACCCGAGACTGTAGTAGTGGACCGTAGCCCTACGCCAATTCCTCGCCCAACGATACTTACTATTTATTATCGCACCTCAGATGGTGCATTGTCTGCTGTAGCGTTCGGATTGTCCACGCATCAGGCAGATAAACTGGAGTCGGATTTAAGCCTAAAGAGGGGGGAAGCACCAACATCAGGGACATGAAGCATAAACATCCTTTTAGCTGGCATTTCTAACGACGCCTGAAACTTCGCCACTTCTTCCCAGTTTATAAAGCAAGGCAGGATGTTATGAATATGGACTATATCCAAGGACTCCCAATGGAATAGGAGCCAGGTGAAGGCATACCTGTTCTCGCTGATCCGAACATTGAGATTATTGAAGGTCACTTTTTGACCAGCAAAGTCCGAATGCCACTGGTGACGCCTTTCCCCAAAGGACCAAATACTGCGGAAATTTGGAGAACGGAAGAAAAAGGATCAGATGTCAACCTTATATGGATTATAGGCCATATACGGATGTTTTTATATAACTATTTATTAATCAATAACATAAGATCCAGTTTGGATTTTTTTGAGAGGTGTTTTATCAGGAGTTAGTCTTTTGCCTGATCTATCAAGAGCCTATGTACGTCAAACGGGACCGGCATTGGAAGCACATTACCAGTTTATTAGCGCACTCTGGTCGTAGATAGTGGCGTTGACCATGTGGTTCAATCTCTACCAGAGGCACAAATGGACCTGCCTGCGTTTGAGAGGGAACGGCTTCACTGATGCCGTATCTGAATCGTCCAGATGCCAGGTGGCAAACTATCCCAAGCCATAACACTACTGGCGACAAACTCGGCTTCCACTGTGTCTGGCACATCGCTATGAATACGAAACAACATGACGCCGTGAGGGGCGGACATACCGTCACGATGCACAAGGTCTCCAAAGTCCTTGTCATAAGTTATCAGCGCACGTCTTTCCCGCGTTGCCAATTCCAGCAGGTTGAGGTCTGCTTCACCCCGGTCAGTTTCCATCGCCCATCGCACATCATGGCCTGCAGTACGTAGCCGGATGACAACCTGATCTAATATATTTTCATCAGCCAGTATTCTCATCTATCGTTTGCCATCCATAATCGCATCAATATCCGCCCAGGTTACATTGGACAGCTTAGCACCAGTGGCGGCGTACTCCCGACAGGCCTGGATATCTTTCAGAGTAATGTGCGAATACCTGCGAATGATATCGGCTTCGCTGCGCCCCCCGTCCAGCAATTCCATGATCAGTTCCACTGAAATCCGAGTGCCTTTTATTGTTGGTTTCCCGGCCAGAATCAATGGGTCAGTGACGATGCGATCCTCCCAAATTGGATTCTTATTTTTCATAGCGCGTCTCCTCTTTTAGACTCTGGTCTCTGCAACCTCATTACCTACCCGAAGTATGTAAAAAGCCCCAGGTGACAAAGACAGTATATTCAGTTCTGCATGTTTTGTCAACGCGCCGCCCTCATCCTCCTGCTCACCACCTATGCCGTAAATCGCCTACTCTACCGGCTAAGGATCGACCAGTATGGGTTATACCATCCTTCTTTTATGGACGCTGATAAACTTCTATCGTAGTTATGGCGTTGTCCCGCTTAGGTGAAGTATTAAGGGCTTGTGTTTCAAGCCTATGATTGATGTCAAATCCGACAAATTGTCGGATTTGCGGCGGTGGATAATTCTTTCCAAATAAATATAAAAAATTTCTATGCTTACAAAAAAAGGGCAAATTTGACCACAAACTGCTATATGGAGGTGAAAGGGCAATCACGCCCACAAACTTCAACTCCAACAAGGAGGCAGTAACATGGCAACAGCAACAAAGAACACGCAGACATTCGCACCTTCAGTTCGCGTTGATGGCGACTACAAGGTTATTAAGATTATGAAGCGTGTGCCCAAACCGAACTGGAATGAGAAGATTAGAACTTCCGACCTTGAACAACTTAACGTTATAGAACTACACGATTTCGCAAAGAAAATTTACGTCGCACTCGACGGGGGAATAAGACAACGATCAGTTTTAGAGTGTTACAATATCGGTGTGACTTTTGGAGAACTAAAATCTCGAAATCAATTACTTTTCGGACATGGCGATTGGGAGAAAAAATTAAAAAGAATGGGGTTTAAAGACCCCAGATCAATACAACGTCATATGCGTCTTGCCAAAGGTTTTGACAAATTACAATTGAACGTTGACAAAGTGTCAAAAATAGTTGAATTTGTAAATAATTAACCACCCCTGTTGCTTCGGGAGCAGGGCGCGAAGCCGTATAGAGTTCTATACGGCTTCTGCATTTTGGAGATTTAATGAAAACAAATGTCTATACGGAAGAAAAAGGATCAGATGTCAACCTTGCTGTTCACCTATTAAACGATGCTCATAACAAGGATTATGAGGTTGCTATTGTGGTATCAAACGACTCCGACTTAGGGGAGGCTATCCGCATTGTGACTCAAGATATAAACTTGAAAGTAGGTGTTGTATTCCCTGCGGGTGCGATTGATCCGCGTACTGGCACTCGATATAAACTCCGAAAATCACAAACGCTTCTAAAATATGCCTCGTTTATACGTCAAATTAGACCTGGTGTTCTCTCACTTAGTCAACTGCCTAATACATTGACTGATGCGAATGGCACTTTTCACAGACCACCAGAATGGAAATAAAGCCTCTAACCTTTCGGCACTATTCTACATAATCCCCAGCCTGGCTTAAGGGCATTGCAACTACCAGTGGCTCAAATTGCTCGGAATAGAACGCACTCGGACGGACGATAAATAGCACGACCTGCATAAACGGCTATGAACGGAGGTGCTACTTAACATTTTTAGACTCAGGAACCTGAGGTAAAACAAAAGGCCGTAAGTGCTGTTCATCTACAGCAAAATTTACGGCCTTTTAAAAATGAAATTGCCCTACTGATGCACTCACTGAACTTTTTACTGTATGGGACCACTTCCCCATCCATCACTCCTGTTTTTACCGACCGAGAAGTCGTGCCTTTGGCTGAAATTGAACGCCGCTATA
>VXRD01000129.1 GCA_009838845.1 Gemmatimonadota bacterium
ACAACTTGACCAACCTTCAGTACCTGTATCTTAATAGTAATCAGTTGACTGGTGAGATTCCCCCTGAATTGGGCAATCTGACCAGCCTTCAGCGGCTGCATCTTGACCGCAATCAGTTGAGTGGGGAAATCCCAACTGAATTGAGCAACCTATCCAACCTTCAGCGGCTGAATCTTAGCCGCAATCAGTTGAGTGGAGGGATTCCAATAGAATTGGGCAACTTATTTAATCTCACTTACCTGAATCTCGGCGTGAATCAATTGAGTGGAGGGATTCCAATAGAATTGGGCAACCTGACCAATCTTGGGTTGCTGGCAATTTGGGATAATGATTTGAGCGGTCCGATACCAACAGAATTCGGCAACCTGACAAACCTCGTGCATCTGAGTTTTGGCGGCAATCAATTAAGTGGTCCGATTCCCGTGGAATTGGGCAACCTGACCAACCTCACTTATATGACGTTTTGGAACAATCAATTGATTGGTGAGATTCCAACAGAATTGGGTAATCTGATCAACCTCACTTATCTGAACCTTGGCGATAATCAGTTGAGTGGTGAGATACCTCAGAGCCTGACAATGCTGACGAAGCTGGAGACATTTTCATTTGGAGGCGAGGGAGGGCTATGTGCATCCTCTGATCCGACCATTCAGATGTGGCTTGACGGCATTGAAAATGCTCATGGCCCGACTTGTGCTCTACCAGGCCAGCGCGAGGCATTAGTGGCGTTATACAATGCGACGGATGGACCCAATTGGACAAATAACGACAATTGGCTCACGGACAATGACATCTCCTCCTGGTATGGCGTCCACGTTTCTGACGGTTCGGTGAAGAGCCTGGACATGAGGGATAATAATCTGACGGGTGAACTTCCCGCAGAATTGGGCAACCTGACCAATCTTGAAACCCTGCATCTTCCCAACAATGCATTGAGTGGACAGATCCCAACAGAATTGGGCAACCTATCCAACCTTCAGTACCTGTGGCTTTACAGGAATCAGTTGACTGGTCCAATTCCAACAGAATTGAGCAACCTGACTAACCTTGGGGTCCTGGAGCTTTGGGACAATCAGTTGACTGGAGAGATACCTCCTGAATTGGGCAATTTGTCAAACCTTGAGAGACTGTACCTTCTCGCCAATATGTTGAGTGGGGAGATTCCAGCAGAATTGAGCAATTTGACCAATCTTACAGAGCTGAAGCTTAGCGGCAATCGATTGAGTGGTGGAATACCTGTTGAATTGGGCAACCTATCCAATCTGAAGATATTGGAGCTTGGCGGCAATCAGTTGAGCGGGGAGATTCCTCAGAGTCTGACAGGACTGACAATGCTGGAGCGTTTTTCATTTGGAGGTGAAGGAGGTCTATGTGCGCCATCTGATCCGACCATTCAGATGTGGCTTGACGGCATAGAAAATGCCCACGGTCCGACTTGTGCTCCACCAGGCCAGCGCGAGGCATTGGTAGCACTGTATAATGCAACAGATGGACCCAATTGGACAAATAACACCAATTGGCTCACCGACAACGACATTTCCACATGGTATGGTGTCGAGGTCTCTGACGGTTCGGTGACAGAATTGGAACTGAGGGAGAATAATCTGACAGGAGAGCTTCCGGTAGAATTGGGCAACCTGACCAACCTTGGAGGGTTAAGTCTTTGGGGTAATCAGTTGAGTGGAGAAATACCAACAGAATTAGGTAACCTGACTAACCTTGGGTACCTGGGCCTTTGGGATAATGCGTTGACTGGAGAGATACCAGCAGAATTGGGTAACCTGACTAACCTCACTCATCTGAGACTTGGTAGGAATCAGTTGACTGGAGAGATTCCAACAGAATTGGGCAATTTGACTAACCTTTCGAACCTGACTCTTGAAGGCAATCAGTTGAGTGGAGAGATACCAACAGAATTGGGTAACCTGACTAACCTCACTGAACTGGGTCTTCACGATAATGATTTGACTGGAGAGATTTCAACAGAATTGGGTAACCTGACAAATCTTACTTACCTGTGGCTCTGGGACAATTCATTGAGTGGCTCGATTCCAACAGAATTGAGCAACTTGACTAACCTCACTGAACTGAGTCTTAACCATAATCAGTTGAGTGGGGAGATCCCCATGGAATTGGGGAACTTGTCCAATCTTACGGGGCTGTGGCTTCACGATAATCAGTTGAATGGCACGATTCCCGCGGAATTGGGTAACCTGTCCAACCTTGAGCGGCTGGAGTTTGACAGGAATGCGTTGAGTGGGGAGATCCCCGCGGAATTGGGTAACCTCACCAATCTCAAGCACCTGGCTCTTAACAACAATGCGTTGAGTGGTTCGATTCCAATAGAATTGGGCAACCTGTCCAGCCTTGAGGAAATGAATCTTCACGATAATCAGTTAAGCGGGGAGATCCCATCACAATTGGGCAACCTGGCCAGTCTTAAGGCACTGAATATTTGGAATACTCAGTTAAGCGGTGGTATTCCCGCTGAATTGGGCAATCTGACCAATCTTGAGCGCATGGAGCTTTGGAATACTCAGTTAAGTGGTACACTTCCTCAGAGCCTGACAATGCTGACGAAGCTGACGAAGTTTCGCTTTCAAAACACAGGGCTATGTGCGCCATCTGATGCAGCCTTTCAGACGTGGCTACAGGGCATTGAAGACGCCAATGGCCCAACTTGTTCGGAATAAGATGTACTTATGCCCGGATGCAATATTGCAAAAGCCCGACTTGATTAGAACAGGTCGGGCTTTTTTGTTTTTCTGAATGATGTTTAAGGCGCAAGATTGGGAATTGGCCGCATCCAAGCCGTGTGAATTGATGCAACCACACATCCGAAGCCACCCCTTCAGGTGGCTTCATCAACGGCGTGAAAGGAATCAGACCCGAATGCCTCGCTATGAACTCAGCTTAGCTCCTGAAGATATAAATTTCGCGCACTATCAGTGAGTGACACGGCATCGAGACCACCGGGACGGAGAGCAAATTTCGCACGTTCGTCACCTGCTAAAATAAAAAATTCAGGATGGCTTTTGACGATTTGGGTTACCGTTTCTGAAGGAATTTGGAGAGCTCTTGCAATGCCTCCAGGTGTGCGCCAATCACCCCTGGAATGATAGATCACTTTGACAATATCCCTTATCGTTCCTCGTTCATTTTGAGCCATTTTTTCGCTCCTTTCCAGCACCAACATCCTTGTTATCGCAACTTAACTCGTCTCGCTCCCCTTTTTGGAAATCGCGTTACTCATCTAACAGATGTTGAAATGCTTCAAGACTGACCACCTGTATCGCCGAGCGGTGCAACTGCTTGAGACGTTGCAAATCGTTGATAGCGGCAATGTGAGCAGATATAGGGTGTGACTCAGACATATCAAATCGAATCTCTAACACTTCGAGGATATCTTCAAGCGTGCTTTTTCTTTCGCCTTGCTCAAAACTTTCCTCTCTACTTTGTTGGGTAAGGGATTGAAAAAGTGATGATTCGCGGATCAGATCCATGATGCCCTCCTTGAAAATAATATCAGAAATCGTTTCAGACGCATATACCAACTCGCTCAACGCCACCATCCCTGCCAGATAATCCGCCCTATATGACCGAGCGATGGGGCGCGTCCGAGCCGTATGAATACACTGATGCAACCATACATCCGAGGCCATCCCTTCAGGTGGCTTCATCAACGGCGTAAAAGGGATTAGCCCTGAATCTCCCGAATTGAGAACGCGCTCGCCTTCTATCTCAATCAGTCTGATCACGCGATACCGAATCGTGATTTCGTAGCCGAGATGCTCCTGGATATAGTGCCCGGGATCGTGCTGCCCAGCATTGGGACGCAGGTAGATCACATTGGAATATATCGGCAGGCCGTGTTGCCGAATAGCATGTCCAATATAGCCCGCCATGCGGCGTGGCATAGGCGGATTGGTGCTGTCCGTGGTTTGAAACTCGTTATGGACTAATACCTCCTCACCATCGATATGCACGCGAATCAGGCTATCGGTTTGGCGTGCTTCAACAGTGAGTTGCTCTGTGTCAATGACTGCAAGAACTTCAACGTCCTCGCGTCCGAGAGTAAAGCCAGCAAAGTCACTGGGGTATTTCTGAATCAGATGTTTGGAAATCGTATCAAATTCGGCCATGTGAGATGCTTGGTCTGAGGGTTGGTCGTATTTTGGACAAACGCAACAGTCAGAACTCAAGCAAATATCAGGCCAAAAAATGAAATCATCACAAAATTACGCAACAAAAGGAGGCTCGACAGAAACGCAGGCACCTCGTTATGCTTTCAATATGCAGTATTGTGCTCTTGTTCACAACTTGAATTTGTGAATTGTCTGTTGAAGCGAAGATAGTGGAGCACAAGCATTGGCGGCAAAAGTGTAAATTTTGAGCGATGGATGAGTGGTATGGTGAAAAATATGCACTTCTCATCATGCCGCGATGACAACCCAAACCTCCAGGATTAAGTCAAAAGTAAAGAAAGCCCATTGATCGGTAGTGATCAATGGGCTTTCTTATTTTCCTCTCCTAATTTGGGTTGCATTCTGGTATCGCGGATTAGATATTACAAAACATGACATCGAAAACAAACAACGCGAAAGATCGGATCTCGCGCTACTTCCCTTATATTGTGGGCGGGACTGCGGTCGTGATCCGTTTTTTTTATCTCTGGTCATTCTGGGCCACTCATCCGTTTTCCCAGAAACTCATCTCAGACGCGCGGATATTCGACGACTGGGCACAGCGCATCGCCTCGGGAGACTGGCTCGGTGCCCCTGAAGTCTTCATTCTACCCTCCCTGTATCCATACCTCATGGCGGTTGTATATACGACCTTCGGACACGCGCCCAAACTGATCATAGGCTTACAGGCTGCTGCCGGATGTGCCAGTGCGATACTGGTCTATCGATTGGGCGCGCGGCACTTTGGCGCATACGCGGGGTTATTTGCGGGATTATTATTTGCGAGCTATGGACCGCAACTATTTTACGAAGGCATGCTACTGGGCACATCGGGTGCCGTATTTCTCAGCCTGATAGGATTGACGCTAATCTCGGGCAATAATAAAACCCACTGGCACCTGGGACTGGCCGGATTGGTCTTTGGACTGGCAACACTCATGCGCCCCAACATCTTATCCGCAATCCCATTCTTGCTATTCGGCGCGTGGTGGGCCTATCACAAAGCAACGCCGGCAAAACGTTCAATACGACTGGGCGGTTACTTCCTCGGGGGACTCATCCTCCCACTCCTCATGTGCGGACTGCGCAATGGCCTGGTCGCAGACGACTGGGTACTGATGACCGCGCACGGCGGCATCAACTTTTACATGGGCAACCACCCGGATGCGCCGGGCTGGTTCTCCGCACCTCCTGGTGTGGATGCACAGATCACCCCGGATGGGGCACAGGGCAATTTGGAAGGCCCGCGCCGCGTGGCCGAAAATGCTCTGGGGCGATCTCTGAAAGCATCTGAAGTCTCTGCCTTCTGGTTTAATAAGGGCCTCGCATTCTGGATAGACGATCCCGTGGGTGCGATAGCCGTGACCTTGCGAAAAATGCGCCTATTTGCATCGGGATACGAAGTCCCGCTCAATTACAACTTTTATTACCAGAGAAAATTCTCCGCCCTCCTGCGCTTTCCAATCGCAGAACTGTGGATATTATTTCCCCTATCCATCGTGGGACTCATCATCGCAGCCCGGCAATGTGACCGCCATGCCATCCTGTATCTGTGGCTCATTGGATATGCGGCAGGCGTATTGGCATTTCACGTATCGTCGCGCTATCGCATGCCCGCAATCCCCATCCTCATGATATTTGCAGGCCTGGGAATATGGACATTGATATCCCGTGTACAATCGCAAAAGTGGAAAAACCTCTGCATCAGTGCAGCGGCACTGATCATCCTGTGGACCGGCTACCGCATAGAACTAAACGCACAACTCGCCCAAAACAACTGGGCCATGGATCCCTTCAATCTGGGCACGGCTTATTTGTGGGCAAACGAAAATGAACCGGCGCGATTATATCTGGAAGAAGCGGAAAAATACGGACAGGGCGATGCCGTCTTGTATTACAACCTGGGATTGGCCTACGCACGCACAAAAAAAATGGAAGCCGCCAAAAACGCGTATCAACAGGCACTATCTCAGGATCCCGACATGGTGCGCGCGTACGTCAACCTGGGCAACATCTTATTTTTCGAAGAAAAATTTCACGAAGCGATAAACAACTATGGAGAAGCACTGAAACGCGACCCCAACACCCACAATGCGCGTGCGAACATGGGCTGGGCATACTGGTCTCTGGGAAAAATAGACGAAGCGCGCAACGCCTGGCAGCAAGTCTTGCAAACAGCACCCGATCACCCCTCGGCAAAAGCGGGGATAGCGCGCACGCGTTAAATTAAATAGACACCTGATATTACCATCCTTATATTGCCCACCGTTTTTCATCCATCTGGAGCACGAATGGCAATTCGCGAACAACAAACACAGACAGCACCACTTCAACGAGCCGTAACCGCACGGTCCATTGTGATAGGTGCCATGTGCGCGGGCTTCCTGGGGTGGGGTGGGCATTTTACGCGACACATTGCACACACGACAAAAATGGCACAGGATCACTTGCCCTGGGGCGCAGTAGTGCCGTTTTTGTTGATCGCAGTAATATTGAATAAAATCCTGGAAAAGGTGCGCCCGCAATGGGTCTTGCGCCCTTCGGAATTGCTGGTCATCTTCAGCATGGGCCTGGTCGCATCGGCATTGCCCAGCTATTTCATGGGACACTTAATCGCCAACGTCTCAGCGCCATTTTACTTTGCCAACACGGAAAACCGATGGGCAGACGACATACATCCGTACTTAGCTGAATGGGCGGTCGTAACCGACAGGACAGCTGCGCGGTGGTTTTTTGAAGGACTGCCAGCCGGCGCAACAATCCCATGGGAAATCTGGATAACGCCGATGATCTGGCGATTGAGCCTGGTATTTATGATCGGCGTATTTGGATTTTGCGCGGTCTCAATCCTGCGCAAGCAATGGGTAGAACACGAACGCCTCACCTTTCCATTGATGACATTGCCACTGGAACTCGTCAACAGAGAACCGCGAGGATTCTGGCCCGTGGGCATCATGAATCGCCCCGTATTCTGGTGGGGATTCGCGCTCGCCTCATTTCCCATATACTGGAACATGGTTGAATATTTCCAGCCGCATTTTCCAACCATTCCCCGATACCTGGGATTGATGGAATTCGGTCGGTATTTCCCGCCGATTCACATGCGGTTTTATCCAGTGATCATTGGCGTATCGTATTTTATGGACCTGGATGTATTGTTTAGCATTATTGCCTTTCACCTGTTATTGACCCTTGAAATGGGGCTGTTCAACCGCCTGGGAATCGAAATAGGCCCAACCCATGTGTGGCCGGCATCGCAATTCGAAAACTGGCAGGGATTTGGTGCCCTATGCGTGCTGGTGCCGTGGAGCTTGTGGATGGCGCGAGAACATTTGAGCAACGTATTTCGCAAAGCCGTACTCAATGCACGGGAGGTTGAAGACACGGGCGAATTATTGTCCTACCGCGCAGCACTTGGCGGACTGCTGGCGAGCGGACTATTTATTTTGAGCTGGTGCGTAGCCTCCGGCATGTCGATCTTTGTCGCCCTGACTTTTTTGAGCCTTGTCGGCATTATCTGGTTGGGCATCACGCGCGTCTGCGTGGAAGGCGGCATGATCAGCAGCCGCATGATACAGGGACAATTTGTCGCATATCACCTGCTCGGTCCCGTAAATATTTCCCCATCGGGAATGGCGGCATTTGCCCTCACAGAAACATGGCACCACGATATCAAAACCATATTGATGGCCAACCTGGCCAATGCCACGCGGCTTTACGACAGCATCCGACACGAAAGAACGCGCCTGGTCATCGCCCTGGGACTGGCCATGCTGGTGGTAATAACCACAAGCGCGTATTATCAAATATCATCGAGCTATGTAACCGGCGCATTTAATTACGGCGGAATTTACGGTCCCTATGTGCAAAACACTTTTGATACCATAGCCGGTCATATTCGGGACCCCTTTGCCCTGAAGCGCGAGCGCGTACTCATCGCGCTCATTGGAATGGCAACCACGGCATTGATGCTATCCTTGCGCTATATATGGCCCTGGTGGCCCTTGCATCCGATCGGATTTGCCGCCGTAACAGCGTATCCCGTCAACCGCATTGTATTCTCGATCTTCTTTGCATGGTTTTCCAAATTTGTCATCTTGCGGGCGGGCGGCATTGATCTGTACCGCAAAGCATCGCCGTTTTTCCTGGGACTTATGGTGGGGTATTTCACGGGCGTATTTGTGTCGTTTCTGGTAGATTGTATCTGGTTCCCTGGGCAAGGACATTCGCTGGCATTGTATTAGAGGCTGCGCCATGTGTAACGACAAAAGAAAAATTCGCTCCATCTGTGAACGCATCTTTATCGCGTGTGCATTTGCCATGATATGTGTGCCTGTCTGGGCAGACCGCCTGCAGGAAAGCTTCGATGCACGGGCAGATTCGCTCGCTGCGGTTATAGTCGCAGAACGCGCTGGACCAGACAGCGTAGCCGTATATCGGGCATTGCCGCGAGAGGAGAAAGCGCAATTTTTAATCGACTTCTGGCAACGACACAATCCCGTAGTACTGGAATTTTATTACGGGTATCACAGCGGGCGTCGCTACCTGACGGTATCAGACGCTTTTTTTGAACGCGGTCGATTGATACCCCAGCGCTATAAAACGCGCGCCACACCACCAGATCCCGCCCTGCTCGACAACGCTGTTGCACTATTTGAACGGATGCTACAGGACGATGCCAACGACCGCCTCGCCTTGTGCGCGCTGGGATATTGTTTGTTAGAGCAACACAAAGGCGTAGAAGCAGAACGCATTTTTGTGCGCGTACTGGAAAAAGATCGGCGGTTTCTCATCGCGCGACACGGGCGGGCACTGGCGTGCTTGATCCAGAAAAAACAGGTGCGTCGTGCACTGGACCTTTTCCAGGACACCGTATCTCTCGATTCGCAATACGAGGCCGCGTATTATAATCTGGCAATGTGCCACCTGGCGATGCGCAGCGTGGATATGGACCATCATTTTAGCAACGTGGTCAAGCGGTTTCCCCAACACCGCGATGCGTATTTCAAGCTGGGAGTATTTTACGAATCACTCTATTATTTTGAAAAAGCCGTCAAGGCATTGTCAAAGCAAGTCGCTGTAAATCCAGCGCACAGCGTGGCAAGGGGCAGACTGGCGCGCGTGGCTATGGAATTGAAGTATTTAAAACAAGAACTGCACACCACCACAGAACTGCGCGACCTCGCCCAAAAAGACCCCGAGCGTTATCTGCCGCTTTTGGGCGCACAATATCTGGAATCGGGCGCGTACGAGCAGGCAGAAGCGTCATTTTCGCAATTTTTATCCATCATACCGCAAAATGAACGCCTCCTGTACGAAGATGTCACCTTGCTCCTGTCGGCAACAGAATTTGAGACCTTTCGCATGATCAGGGGAGATGAAAAACGCGCATTTACCAATTTGTTCTGGCGCAAGATAGATCCAACGCCGACCACACCGGTTAACGAGCGCAGGCTAGAACACTACCGGCGCGTGAACTACGCGATACAGAACTTTTCCGAAGGTCGAATACCCTTTGATGCGCGCGGCGATGTGTATATCCGTTTTGGTCATCCCGATCATCGAAGCTGGTCCGACCACCTCGTATTCGAAACCAATCCAAAAGTGATTCGGGTAAAAAACCGACTCATGGACCTCGCGGGACGAGCACTGCACGAAATCGCTCCGACGACATCGCTGCAGGTAGAATCGTCGTTGGGCGCAAGCACCGTAATGAAGGTGACACCCGAAGTTCGAGGACTGCCGATATTTCCCCTGCCTCACCAGGGCGCATTGTTTCGAGATGGCGCATCTTTAAACTACAAGTGGGAGTCCTGGATTTACGCCCATATTGGCGAAGGGATCGAAGTGACATTTCTCGACGCTCTGGGCAATTTTGATTTTCAATTTCCCCAGCCGCCTGTTGACTCGCCCAATCGATTGCTGTGGCTACATCTCGCACCCGAAACTGTGGTCGCACGGGTCGTCAACCGCACGCCCTCTGTTTACCGCTATCCATATCCCGGAGACCCAATGCCGCTGCTTATGTCCGTAGCGGATTTCAAAGGCAATGAACGCGATACGCGCCTGGATGCCTTTATCGGCATACCCTGGACCGCATTGAAAACGCAAAAACGGGGCACACAGATAGAGGCTTCTGTGAAGCGAATGTGGGTCCTCTATGACGCACAGGGAATAGAAATTGCCCGCGATAGCCTGAATACGCGGGCAACACAGCGCGAAGCCGTTGACGATCCCGGCGTTTTATGGGTAGATCAGGTCACAACAGAAGTTAAACCCGGCCACTATCTCATGGCTGTGCGAGTGACCGATCCGGCTTCGGGGAAATTGCAAATTCACCGGCAACTCGTCGATGTAGAAGCATACAATGCTCCGACCCTGATGGTAAGCGACATTGTCGTAGCGGGAAAAATTGCAACATTGGAAGCCCGTGCAGAGGGCAAATTCATCCGAGACGACCTCGAAGTACTCCCCCTGCCGTCACACACTTTTGCCCCAGACCAGCCCGTCTATCTGTACTACGAAGTGTATAACCTCTTCCGAGACGACACGGGACAAACGCATTATCGCGTGGATTATGCTGTGCGCGGCAGCAAAAATGCCGGTGCCCGACTGCTAAAAGGCATCGGCACATTGCTGGGCATATCTGAAAAGCAAGAAGGCGTTCAGGTATCTTATGAACACCGGGGCAATACGGAAACAGAACCCGTATATGTTGCCCTCAACGTAGCGGCAAAACCCGGACAAAAACTCACGATAGGTGTAACCGTAACCGACCTGAACCGCCCAGGAATACCCACAGCGACAAAAGATGTTTGGATAGAGATAGGGAAATAAAGCAGCGATCAACGGCTCAAATCCAAACAGACCATCTCATTGTGATTTCGAAGATAAAGCCTGCCATTAGATAGTGTGGGTGGCGTCCAGCACCGCGCAGACAAAACCTGAGCACTGGCTCTTTCTATGTACGCTTCTGGCTTGGCCTCCACGAGCGCCAGCTTGCCCTGTTCGCCCAGGACGATCAGATGGCCATCCGCAAAGATGAGTGATCCCTTTTGAAAGCCGCGTTTGCGCCATTGCTCCTGCCCGGTATCTGCGGCAATACACTTGAGAATGGCGTTGTCAAAGCCATAGAGGTACCCCTCGTGATGTATGGAAGAGGCAAAGTGGTTTTTCATACTGCGATTGAACCATACTCTTTTTACCGAAAACTGACCGTTCTGGGAAATAAGCTGGATAACCGTCGCGCCTTTGCCATAACCCGAAGAGATAAAAAGTCTATCTGGGGGGAGAAAAATAGGCGTCGCAGCATTGACATCGGGACCCGTTTGCCAGGGATGCCGCCACAGGAATCGGCCATCTCTGGCAGCGACACCGACCAGACCAGAAACTGGAAAAAAGACGATTTGCCGGACGTCAGACACAGTAATCGCAATAGGCGAAGCATAAGAAGGAGCGTCATCTTGAGAAGCCCAGGCAACCTCGCCAGTGGTTTTATCAAAAGCAATAAAAGCGTTTCCAGAAGAACCCCCAACCTCGACAATCAGCAAATTGCCTTCTATCAAAGGAGAAGTAGAAAAGCCCCAATGGGGGGGATCACTTATAAATTCAGTTTGAAAATGGTGAGACCATACAGTTTCTCCGCTTTTAATATCGAGGGCATAAAGCTGTCCGTATGCACCTAAAAAGAACGCCCGTTCTTTGTCAATAATGGGCGTAGCTCTGGGACCATTCCCCCCTTGCCAGTCTGGAAAATTGCGTCCCGTCTTAACTCGCCAGCGCTCTTCCCCTGTAGCGGCATCCATACATACCGCATACTCATCTTTGCCCTCTGCAAACATAGTATAGGCTGCGCCCCCTGCAACGGCAATGCTCGAGAACCCCTCGCCCAGTGGTGTTCGCCAGAGAACAACAGGCCCGGAATCAGGCCAATCTTTGAGAACTCCTTTCTCAGAGGAAACACCATCGCGATTGGGACCAAACCACTGCGGCCAGTCCGCAGCAAGACCTCTATCCGTCAGGACAACAGAGCCTGAAAACATAATCATCGAAAAGGTGATTATGAGGATACGCATGGAAACTCCTCCGTGTAAGAATCTATTTACAGGCATAGCAAAGCGATAACGGGCCTACCATTAATCCATTCTTACCACTAACACTCTGTAAAACAACATCTTTCCAAACATTCTGTCAAGGGCTATTCCGTGTTTTGTTTTCTATTTTTGTCAAACGTTAAGATAAAAATGTTCTTGCACGACTTCCTATAACTGCATAACATGGCACGCTCGTCCTCGACGCATTTGTGTCGTGTGGTGCTGCGTGCCATTCTTTAGTACTAATGCTATTGGAAACCCTGCTATGAACAATGTATGGGAAATACCCGAGCCACTTTCGACATGCGAAGTCCAGCTCGACGACAATACCGTCACCATTCTGCGCCGACATGGAAACCCTGCAGGACCCCGCCTCGTTCTGGGCCACGGCAATGGTCTCGCAATGGACCTTTATTACCCCTTCTGGTCACTGCTCGCCGAGGATTTCGACCTCATCATCTTCGACCTCAGAAACCACGGCTGGAATACCGTTGGCCCACGCGCAAATCACAATGTTCCAACGCTGGTCCGCGACCATCTCTGCATTTTTGAAGCCATCGACCATCACTACGGAAACAAACCAAAAATCGGTATATTTCACTCTGCTTCCGCACTGATAACACTCCTATCACTAACGACTATGGCAGACCTCGGGCCATCTGCCCAAAGTAGCCACTTATCCGCGATGATACTATTCGATCCCCCCCTGTGCAAGCCCGGCAATAGCCAGATAGAATTTGATGAAGCCGCCGAATACGCAGCCGACGTTACCCGCCGACGCGGGTATCTGTTCCAAACAGAAGAGGATTTTGCAGAACTCCTCAGCTTTCTCCCCGGCTTCTCGCGCCTCGTTCCCGGGGTTCGGGAACTCATGGCAAAAACAACGCTTCGAAAGGCCGTCGATGGGCAGGGTTATGAGCTTCGATGTCCCCGCGACTACGAAGCGCAGATCGTCGATTATATGAGAAGCTTTTCCGCATTGATGGATTTTGAAACACTCCCTTGTCCCACAAAAGTCATCGGATCCGATCCCACCTTGCCTTATACATTCCTGCCGACCATTGACCTCGGTGACATTCTAACTGTAGATTATGATTTTGTCCCTGAAACAACGCACTTTCTTCAACTGGAAAAACCCGAGGAATGCGTTGAATTGGTCCGAGAATTTATCGAGAGTAATCACCTGCAGTAAAACCCATGCAAACAGGGGAAAATTGTAGGGGCGGCGTCCCCGTGCCCGCCCGTCCTGGAAAAACCCGTCCGAACATGGAGGATTAAATCATGAAACCGGACAAATCTTTCGGTCCTTCCGTATCAGACCAACCGATAGCGATCATAGGTATGGCCTGCCGATTCCCTGGCGCGCCGGGCATCTCTGCCTTCTGGCGTCTGCTCGAAGCCGGCGGGAATGCCGTCAGCGAAGGCGTCCCGGGTTCAGGCGTAGGGCGCTGGGGCCTGCTCTTTCCCGACGATGCGGTACAGAGCGAAGGTTGCCGTTTCGGTGCCTTCGTTGACGATATCGACCAGTTCGACGACGCCTTCTTCCGGATTTCCCCAGTGGAGGCAGAACTGCTGGATCCACAGCAGCGAATGATGCTGGAGACGAGTTGGGAGGCTCTTGAGGACGCGGGAATCGATCCGGAGGGATTGAGAGAGAGCCGCACCGGTGTGTACACCGGGATCAGCAACGACGAATACCGAATGCTGGTCGTGGACTCGAGCAAACCCGCCGAGGCTGCCAGTTGTCTCTACGCCCTCAGCGGCACCAACCTCAACGGCACCAGCGGACGGGTCTCTTTCGTGCTGGGGCTAAGGGGACCGGCAAAGGCAGTAGATGCCGCGTGCGCGTCATCCATGGTATCAGTCCACGACGCGGTGGCAGACCTGCAGCAGGGCAAAGCGGATCTGGCTATCGCGGGCGGCGTACAGGCAATCCTGAACGGTCGCATCTACGAACTGCGCGCGGATGCGATGATGCTGTCTCCGGATGGACAGTGCAAAACCTTTGACGCATCCGCGAACGGTTACGTGCGGGGTGAGGGCTGTGGGGTCGTCATCCTCAAACGGCTCGATGAGGCGGAGGCGGACGGCGATCGGATCTGGGCAGTGATCCGGGGCGCGGCGGTGAACCACGGCGGAGCCAGTACGGGACTAACCGTGCCGAACACACCCGCGCTGGAAGAAGTGATCGAGACCGCGCTGTCCGACGCGAAAATCCCCGCATCGGACGTAGATTACCTGGAGGCGCACGGGACTGGAACGACGGTGGGTGATCCCATCGAGATCAACGCTGTGGCCAATGTCTATGGCAAGGGACGTTCCTCTGACCAACCCCTTCTCATCGGTTCCGTGAAGACCAATGTCGGCCATCTGGAGTCGGCCGCGGGCGTAGCCGGAGTGATCAAAGCCGCGTTGGTACTGAAGCGGGGTGTGATTCCAAAACACCTCCATTTCCATAATCCCAACCCGAGTCTCGACTGGGACCGCCTGCCATTGCGGGTGACATCGTCGATGATGGACTTGCCGCACCGTCCCGATCGACCGCGACTCGCAGGGGTGAACTCCTTCGGGATATCCGGGACGAATGCCCACATCGTAATGGAGGAATACCGTGCCTCAGACGGTGCATCTACTGCTGTTGGCTCTGCGAAGCCAGTGGTAGTCTCGCTGCCAGCGACCCTTGGGGATCTGCCGCTGCCAGAGCAGGAAGTCCAGCCGCGAAAGACCCGTCTCCTTCCGCTGTCGGGAAAATCCGATGAGGCACTTCGGGACCTGGGAGGGCGGTACCTTTCATGGCTCGATGAACACGCCGACGAAGAAGGCGAGGCGATACTTGCAGACATGGCGTGGACAGCGGGCGTGGGGCGGAGCCACTTTGATCACCGCGCGGGTATCGTCTTCCACGACGCGGAATCGCTGCGAGAGCGCCTCCGTGAACTGGCGAAAACAGATGGGGGCGTGGCGTCGCGAACACCGACCCGGGTGGCGTTTGCCTACACCGGACAGGGAAGCCAATGGGTCGGCATGGGACAGGTGCTCTACGAGAGCGAGCCAGTGGCGCGGGCAGTTCTGGACCGCTGTGAGGCGGTCCTTCTTCGGGAAAGAGGGGCCTCGCTTTTGGACGTGATGTTCGGTCGGTCCGAAGGCGGAGAGGACCTCGGCGACACGGCTTGGGAACAGCCTGCCCTCTACGCGCTGGAGTGCGCACTGACAGCGCTCTGGTCGAGCGTCGGCATCCGTCCCGATGTGGTCGTCGGACACAGCATTGGAGAACTCGCGGCATCGCAGGCGGCAGGCGTGTTCAGCCTTGAAGACGGGATGCGGTTTGCCGCCGTGCGCGGCGCGCTGATGTCGCAGATGGAAGAGGGCGGCATGGCCGCGGTCTTCGCACCGGCCGATCGCGTGGCGGTGGAAGTGGAGACGGTAAACGCAGCCTCCTCTGGCGCCGGGTTGAGCATCTCGGGATACAACGGAAACCATCAGGTGGTCAGCGGCCCGATTGCGGAAATTGAAGAGATCTCGAAGCGATTCGAACAAGAAAGCATACGGGTCAGGCGGCTGAACACTGCCAAAGCGTTCCACAGCGCCCTTGTTGAACCCATCCTGGACGAACTGGAAGCGTCCCTCAACGGCGTGGCGATCCAACCGCCCTCCCTTACTGTGGTCAGCAACCTGACGGGCCGAGCCGTAGAACCGGGGCAGTCGCAGGACGGGTCCTACTGGAGGCAGCATGCCCGGGAGCCAGTGGCATTCGCCCAGGGGGTGAAAACACTATCGGATCTCGGGGTCGATGTGGTGCTGGAAATCGGCCCGCGGTCCGTGCTGGCTCCAATGGCGGCCTCCGCCTGGCCGGAGTCGCCGCAGACACCGGCAGTGCTGTCGAGCCTTTCCCCGCCGTCGGACAACGCAGAGAAATCGGGAAGCACTGACGGTTTCGCGGGATCGGTCGCAGAAGCGTACCAGGCGGGACTCCCGATTCGTTTCGCGGGACTCTTCGCAGGGGAGACGCGGCGGCGGATCTCCCTGCCCAGCTACCCATTCCAGCGCAGACACCACTGGCTTGAGCCACCGAAGCGTCAGCGCCGGAGTTCCGACCATCCGCTACTGGGTGCCCGGCACGAATCAGCCCGTGGAGAAATTACCTTTGAGACGGAAGTTTTTCCCTCGGATCCGTCCTATCTGAACGACCACAAAGTGTTTGGCCGGATCGTAGCACCTGGCGCGCTCTACGGGGCCATGGCGTGCACGGCGGCGTTCCTCGAAGAGAGTGGATCAGTAGTCGTGGAGGATTTCCAGTTGCACAACGCGATGGTCTTCGAGGACGAAGACGAGACGGATGAAGAGGGCAGGAAGATGCAGGTCGTGCTCGACGCCTCTGAACAGGCGTCGTTGCGCGAAGTCCAGATATTCAGCAAGGGAAGTGAAGGGGAATGGACAGTACACGTGGAAGGTCGCGTGTCGTCAGGTGCCCCTCTGCCGGAAGCGGGTGAGAGGGTTGATCTGGAAAGTCTGAAAGCCGGCCTCTCTCCAGTAGATGTGGCGGGCTATTACCGCCACAGGGCGAGTACCGGGGTTGATCTCGGTCCATTCTTCCGCACGCTGGGGAAAGTCTGGTCCCGCCCGGGCGAGGCATTGGGCGAAGTGTCTCTGCCAGAAACTCTGACCAGGCACGGGCTGGACATCCATCCGCTCGTCCTGGACGGTTGCTTTCAGGTCGTGGGCGCAGCGCGCAACCTGGAGGGAACCGGGGGCGAAACCACATATCTGCCGTTTGGCTGGGAGCGGCTGTGGCTGACGGGACGGCTACCGGATCGGGTCGTCTGTCACGTGCGCTTGAATGAGGCTTCCCAGGAAACGGACGAACCTCCGGAAGTCCTGAGCGGAGAACTGAACATCTACGATCTGAACGGCGTTCCGCTCGGTGGCTTGAGCGGGTATACGGTGAAGCGGGCAACACAGGAAGCACTGCTCTCGGCAGTCGAAGGCGTGAAGGACCTCCTGTACGAGGTGGTGTGGCGCGAGCGCGACCTTTCACCTGGAATAACACCCGCGGACTTCTTCCCGGGTCCGTCAACTGTTGCCGCCCGCTCGCAGTTGTTCTCCGACTATCTGATAGATGCAGGCGTTGATCCCGAAGGCAGGAACGCTCTGCTCGCGGATCTGGAACGGTGGTCCCGGTCCCGCGCACTCGCGACCCTGAAAGAGCTGGGTTGGCAGCGCAAGACGGGCGAGACCGTGGATCCCGAAGACTTGCGGCAACGCCTGCAAGTCACCGAGGAACACAAGCGCCTCTTCCGCCGAATGCTCGAAATGCTCGCCAAATCGGGGGTTTTGGAAGAGACGGGCGACGGCTTCGTCGTGGTCATAGGACCCGAAGATCCGCTGCCGGAAGAAATGCCGGGCGATCTTGAGGAATTCGCCTCCCGGATGACTGACCTGCACCCCCACGGCCTGACCGAGATCGGCCTGTTTCGACGCTCTGGCCGCGCTCTGGCAGAGGTGCTTCGCGGTCGCGAAGATCCGCTGACCCTTCTGTTCAGCAGCGGAGAACCGACCGCAGCCGATCTGTATCTGAAGGCACCTGTGGCACGAGCGGCGAACAGTATGCTGGGCGATGCGGTGCGAGCACTCGTGTCCGCATTGCCGGATGACCGGCGCCTCAGAGTCATCGAGGTCGGCGCGGGTACGGGTTCAGCAACCGCGTCCGTATTGCCAGAACTTCCGGACGGACGATTCGACTATATGTACACGGATATATCCGCGGGCTTCTTTGCGGAAGCCGAGGCTCGGTTCGGAGACGAGGCTATCGAATACCGTCCGCTGGATATCGAGAAGGATCCCGTGGCACAGGGCTTTGACGCCCATAGTTATGACTTGCTGATCGCGTCCAATGTGCTACACGCCACGCGATACCTTGAAGAAACACTCGCACACTGTCGTGACCTTCTTGCGCCATCGGGGCAGTTAATCGCACTCGAGAACCTCAGCGGCCTGGGTTGGATGGATCTGACTTTCGGACAACTGGATGGCTGGTGGCGATTTGCCGACAGCTACCGCCCGCACCACGCTCTGGCTGAGCCTTCGGTATGGCGACGAGCGCTCGGCAACGTGGGCTTCGAGGAAGTAGAAGTCCTGGGCGTAGATGAGACCGACGCCACCAGGACGCTGGATAAGGGCGTGATCGTGGCGCAGGGACCGGCGAAGGTGACAGAGCAGGGAGGCGCGTGGGTTCTGGCGGCAGACCAGGGAAGAGCCGCAGAGGAACTCGCGGCAGAACTCGCGGCGCGAAACCAGACAGTTGTGCTGGCATGTAGCGATGGCCCGCGGGTAGAGGAAGGCTCTAAAATTATTAAAAAAACCATAGATATGGAGCAACGCGAGGCGTGGGGATCTCTCCTGATGGAGCTACCGGACGACGTGCCACTCAGCGGCATTGTACATCTCGCGTCACTGGAAGGGCATGGGACAGAGGCAACGACCGGGGAAATGGCGGCGGATGTACGACGAGTGGGGGCGAGTGCGCTCGCGCTGGTGCAGGCCGTCGCCGACTTCGATATGACACCAGAAAAGGGCGTGTGGTTTATCACGCGCGGAGCCCAGGTATTGGAGCGAGAGCGCGGTGGAGAACTCGCCGGCGCAGCACTCTGGGGCTTCGGCAAAGCAGTAGCCCGAGAAGCGGCGCATCTGCAGCCGAGGATGATCGATCTGGACCCCGGCGATATGGCACCGGCACCCGACCTCGTCAATGAACTCCTGTATCCCGATCCCGAGAATCACATCGCGTACCGCGGGGATGCCCGCCGCGTAGCCCGCCTGATTCGGATGGGTTCCGGGGTAGAGCGCCTGACCTTGCCGGAGGACCCAGAATGGGTGCTGGCTCCGGATCCGGACGGCGTGTTCGAAAGACCGTATGTCCAGCCACTACCGGCACCTTCTCTCGAACCGCGCGAAGTTCGCGTCGCAGTCGAGGCCTCCGGGCTCAACTTCTGGGATGTGTTTCGTTCACTCGGCTTTATTGAGGAGGGCAATCTGGGCAGGGAGATGTGCGGCTACATTCTCGAGGTGGGTTCCGATGTCTCGACCATTTCCGTCGGCGACCATATAGTTGGATTGGGATTTGGGGCGTTCGGGGCGCAAATGGTCACGCGGGAAGAATTGGTAGCACCCGCGCCATCGGACTTCTCCGTCACTGGACTTGCCACAGTGCCGAGCGCGTTCGTATCCGCCGCGCTGTCTTTCGAACTCTCGGGACTGGAGGCCGGCGATCGGGTACTGATTCACGCTGGTTCGGGCGGCGTGGGATTGGCGGCCATTCAGTTGGTGCAAGCCGCGGGCGCAGAGGTCTTTGCCACCGCGAGCGCGCCGAAGCAGGCCTATCTCCGATCACTGGGCGTGGAACACATATTCGACAGCCGCCAGACAGCATTCGGGAAAGAGATCCTCGAAGCTACAAATGGAGAAGGCATCGATGTGGTGCTGAACAGCCTCACAGGAGAGGGCTTCATCGACGCGAGCCTGTCCTGCCTCAAGCACGGCGGTCGGTTCGTGGAATTGGCCAGGCGGGACATCTTGAGCGAGGAAGAGATGGCGGCTGTACGTCCGGATGTGGCCTACGACATCCTGGAATTAGATGTTCTGAAAAAAACCGATCCGGCGTGGGTGGGAAGAGTCCTGCGGGACATCATGGCGCGCCTTTCGTCGGGAGAACTGAAAACAATCACCCACAGCAGGTGGCCGCTCGCCGAAGCCGGAGCCGCGCTGAGCTTCATGCGCGCCGCCCGGCACATAGGAAAGATCGTCGTAACGACGCCACCGATCCTGAAGGACAAGTTGCGACAGGACCGCACCTATTTGGTAACAGGTGGTCTGGGTGGGATCGGATGCGCCGTAGCAGACTGGCTGGCGGATCGCGGTGCGGGCGCAATAGCACTAAACGGGCGCCGGGCACCGGACCCCGAGGCTGAGGAGGTGATCCGCAGGCTGCGAGAACGCGGCGTGACAGTGCAGGTAGAGATCGCAGACGTGACAGATGCCGCCGCAATAGATGAGATGATGGCGCGGATAGATGAGACGCTACCGCCGCTCGGAGGCGTGATCCACAGCGTGGGCGTGCTGTCGGACGGCGCGCTGACCAACCAGAGTTGGGAGCGATTCGAAACCGTGCTCTGGCCAAAGGTACTGGGCGCATGGCATCTGCATCGGGCGACTTTGGATCGCGACCTGGATATGTTTGTCCTCTTCTCGAGCCGGGTTGGCGTCATGGGCAATCCGGGCCAGGCGAACCACGCCTCAGCCAATGCATTTCTGGATCAACTCGCCGGTCACCGCCGCGCGATGGGGCTACCTGGACAGGCCATAGCCTGGGGAGCGTGGTCGGAGATCGGCGAAGCAGCGGAACAGCGGGAGCGGATTGACCAACAGCGGTCAGCGCTTGGCGGCCGCTGGTTTACCCCGCAACAGGGTATCCGGGCATTCGATCAACTGGTGCGTCAGGACGCCACGACTTCCGTGGTGATGTCGATGGACTGGTCAGTGTTCGAAGAGGCGGTCGAAGATCGTCCTCCCTTCCTGGAGGACTTGCTGTCCGCCGATGCGGACGACGAAGCCGACGCCTCCGCCTCGTCAAAGGACCTGCTTTCCCAACTGCGAGAGGCACCTGCAGCGGCACCCGAGGACCTGCTTGTATCCTTCCTGCAGCAGGAGGTACAGGCAGTGCTGAGGTTGCCGACAGCGCCGGAACCCACAGTGGGATTTTTCGATTTGGGGATGGACTCGCTGATGGCGGTAGAGTTGCGGAATCGTCTGAACCGGGCATTTGCCGATGAGTACGTGGTCCCCAACACCGTGGTATTTGACTACCCGGACATCGCCAGTCTCGCCCGCCATCTGGTCGAGGAACTCGGCGAAGTCAGCGATGCGCCCGCCCCTCAGCCTCAGGTGCAACCCGAACCAGAACCGCAGCCGACAGTGCAGCGCGAGGATGACGGTATTGCGATCGTGGGTATGGCGTGCCACTTCCCCGGCGCTCCGGATCTTTCCACCTTCTGGCACCTGCTCGAAGCAGGTGCGGACGCAGTGACCGACGGACGCCAGGATCCCGGTTCATGGAACAATCTCGCCAAAGACCTTCCACCCCAGTACGCAGCTTATCGCCGGGGTGGATTTGTGGAGGGCATTGATCAATTTGACGCGAGATTCTTTCGGATTTCGCCGATTGAGGCGCGCATTATGGATCCGCGGCAACGCATGATGCTGGAGACGACCTGGCAAGCGATTGAGGATGCGGGGATGGATCCAGACGAATTGAGAGGTAGCCGCACCGGGCTATATGCCGGCATCGCCACCAGCGAATACCGGGACCTGATGACAGCCAGCGACTACGGCATCAGTTATCTGGGCACTGCCGCGAGCATGACGGTCGGGCGAATTGCTTTCCTCCTTGGTCTGGAGGGACCGACGATACCGGTGGAACTCAACTGCGCGTCGTCACTGGTCGCGGTACACCAGGCAGTGATGGGTTTGCGGCAGGGCGAAGTAGATATGGCTCTGGTTGGAGGGACACACGCAGTTTTATCACCTGATTTAACCAGAGAAATGGCGGACCTGGGCATGTTGTCACGAGAGGGGAAGGGCAGGCCCTTCGATGCCTCTGCAGACGGCTTCACGCGCGGCGAGGGCTGTGGGATAGTCGTCCTCAAGCGGCTGAGCGAGGCAGAAGCCGACGGCGACCGCATCTGGGGCGTGATCCGCGGGTCTGCGGTCAACCAGAACGGAGCCAGCGCGGGACCCACCGTGCCAAATGGACCGGCACAGGAGCGGGTGATCGAAGAAGCGCTGTCGCGAGCGGGCGTTGCACCATCGGACGTAGATTATCTGGAAGCCCACGGAGGAGGGTCGGAATTGGGCGATCCGATCGAAGTTCAGGCAGCGGCTGCTGTTTACGGCAAGGGCCGCGAAGCAGACCGCCCGCTCTTGATCGGCTCCGTGAAGACCAATATCGGCCACCTGGAGCCAGCTGCCGGAATTGCGGCTCTAATCAAGGCAGTCCTGGCGATGAAGCGGGAAAAGATACCCAAGCACCTGAACTTTGAGAATCCGAGTCCGCATATAGACTGGGATCGGTTGCCGGTACAGGTGACTTCCGAATTGACGGACTGGCCGAGCCATCCCGACCGACCGCCGCGGGCCGGGGTAAGTGCCTTCGGTATATCGGGAACGAATGCCCATGTTGTCGTAGAGGGATATGACAGCCCGGATACAACGCCTGTGGGTTCAGCACAACCCGTTTCCCTATCCGTTGTGGAACTCCCAGACGAGGAAGAAGCGTTCGCTCCGCGCCAGACCCGGCTCCTGCCCTTGTCGGGAAAATCCGATGAAGCTCTCCGGGATCTGACAGAACGCTATTTGTCGTGGCTCGACGAGCTTGCCTCCGAAGATGTGGACCTGCTTGCCGACATGGCGTGGACAGCGGGTGTGGGACGCAGCCATTTCGACCACCGCGCAGGCATCGTATTCCAGGACGTCGAATCCTTGCGAGAAAAACTACAGGCACTCGCAGAGACAGGTGAAAGGCAAGAACCGCGTACCGCGACAAAAATCGCCTTTGCGTACACCGGACAGGGCAGCCAGTGGATCGGCATGGGGAAAGACCTCTACGAAAGCGAGCCGGTAGTCCGAGCCGTTCTGGATCGCTGCGACAAAGTAATTCGGGAAGAGCGGGACACCTCGTTGCTGGACGCGATGTTCGGCCAGAACGGTGATCTATCTGACCTGCCTGCCATCTACGCACTGGAGTCCGCGCTTACGGCACTGTGGTCAAGCATGGGGATTCAGCCCAGCGTGGTGGTCGGGCACGGTATAGGGGAAATTGCAGCGGCACAGGCGGCGGGCGTCTTTAGCCTGGAGGATGGCTTGCGGGTTGCGCTGGAATGGGATACGGACAATCTGGAAGCCACCCTCACAGACGTCACAATCGCATCGCCATCTCTGGTCCTTGTGAGCAGTGTGACAGGGGGCGTCGAAGTCCTCGACGCGGCGTATTGGCGTCGGCAAGCACAGGAACCGGCGGTATTGGACAAATGCGCGAAGAAGCTTGTGAATCTGGGGGTCGATGTACTCATCGAGATTGGCCCGAACGCGGCGCCGGGACCGATAGAAGGCGACGCGAATCCACCCGTTGTGCTGTCGAGTCTGGAAGACGGCGGTTTTGTACAAGCAGTAGCAAAAGCGTATGAAGCGGGCCTCTCGGTATCATTTCCCGGACTATTTGCGGGAGAAACGCGCCGCCGCATCTCGCTGCCGAGCTATCCATTCCAGCACCAGCACTACTGGATTCAATAGCCAAAACGACCACAAAAAAAATTTGACTTTATGCCTGCCGAGCACTATCTTTTCGGTTCAAACCATCTACCTTACGAAAGGAGCGTAACAATGGCTTCAACCGCAGAACGTATCAGAAACCTCATCGCGGAAAATCTGGAAGTCGATGGACAGCCAATTGCATTACCCGATGATCTGAACATCAGCCTCCAGGAGGCTGGAATTTCCTCCGTAGATCTCGTCGCGTTCGCGAAAGTAGTCGCACAGGAATTCGACGTTGAATTTACGCTTGAAGATTGTGGTGATGTCAAAAGCGTACAGGAATTGGTCGAGCGGCTGGACGCAGCCAGCTAAAATCTTCTCCAACCGGAGAACGTACGCTTCTTACAGAACAGGCCCCGGATGGAAATTCGGGGCCTGTTGGTTTATGGGGATTCCACTTATTCAACCTTTCACTGTAAACTGGTCTGGACTGCGACCAGTCATGCTCGATTTACTCGCCTTCATACACCATTTCACACTTCACAATGAGCACCAATAACCCCAGCAGTGCTTCACGCATCCGCTACCAGCCTGACGACAGGCTCTCGGCCACTCTCTCCCTTGGCCTTGGCTTCCAAATCGCCGTTCTCAGTATCGCCGGCATCATATTGATCCCAACAGTCGTGATGCGTGCTGCGGATGCGACCGAAGCCTATCTGTCATGGGCCGTTTGTACCGCTGTCGCAGTCGGCGGCGCAGCCACAATTCTACAAGCGGTCCGCATCGGCCGAATTGGCATGGGTTACATACTCGCTATGGGACCTTCTGCGGCCTTTATCGCGGTCTGCATCACAGCGGTTGCCGAAGGCGGCCCGGCAATGCTCGCCACCCTGGTCGTCATCACATCGCTCGTCCCCCTTGTACTTTCCTATCGGCTTTCGCTGTTCCAGCGGATCTTGACGCCTACTGTCGCGGGAACTGTCATCATGCTGATACCAATCACGGTAATGCCAGCCATCTTGAACCTGCTATCAGCCACACCGCCCGGGACCCTGGTCTTATCTGCTCCGCTGAGTGCGCTTGCAACAATAATCATCATCAGCGGCATCGCGCTAAAGGCGACAGGAGCACTGCGCCTGTGGGCACCTGTCATCGGCGTTGTCGTCGGCTCGGTAATTGGCGGCTTCTTCGGTCTATACGACACGGGCCGCGTCGCCGAGGCTTCGTGGATCGGCATACCCACGAACGAATGGCCGGGCTTTGATCTCGATTTTGGACCGACATTCTGGGCACTGCTTCCGGCATTCTTGCTCGTCGCCGTAATCAATACCATCCGAACGATCAGCAGTGCCATCGCCATCCAGCGCATATCGTGGCGCCAGAGCCGGGCAGTGGATTTTCGGGCAGTGCAGGGTGCGGTAACCGTAGATGGTATGAGCACCTTGATTTCCGGCCTCGTGGGAACAATGCCAAACACAGCCTATACGGTAGGCGTATCGGTAACTGAACTCACCGGGGTCGGTGCCCGCAGCGTCGGGGTTGCCACCGGGGCAGTGTTCATTGCTATGGCGTTTCTTCCGAAAGTACTCGCCTCAATCCTGGCGATACCGGGTCCGGTCATTGCAGCTTATCTCACCGTACTGCTATCAGCCCTCTTCGTAGTCGGCCTGAAGATAGTCGTTCAGGATGGAATCGACTATCGCAACGGCATGATCGTCGGCATCGCGTTCTTTGTAGGGGTTGGCTTCCAGAGCGGCCTGATATTTCCCGAATACATCTCGGAATTTGCAGGCGGTCTGTTGCAGAATGGAATGAGCGCGGGCGGTTTCACAGCCATCCTCATGACCATATTCGTGGAACTAACAGAACCTCGTCGCAGTCGGATAGAAACGGAATTCGATATTTCCGCCCTGCCAAAAATCAGAGACTTTCTCGGCGCATTTGCATCCCGCAACGGCTGGGACACGGCAATGTCGAACCGTCTGGACGCCGCTGCTGAGGAGACATTGCTGACACTCATCCCACAAGATGAAGAAAACCGCGACCGACGGCGTTTGCGCCTTACTGCGCACAAAGAAGAAGGCGACGCAGTCCTCGAGTTCATTGCCGCATCCGGAGAGGAAAATCTTCAGGATCGACTCGCGCTACTCAATGCACAGACGGATGAATTGTCCAGTGAGCGAGAAATTTCACTTCGGCTGTTGCAGCACCTCGCGTCATCTGTTCGCCACCAGCAATATCACGACACGGATATCGTGACCGTGCGTGTGAAAACCCACCATCAAGCACCGCCATAAGCTCTTGCAAAATAGGTCTGAAACCCTTCTGGACCGGGCCAGCCATCGAAAAGGCGGCAATTCTCGGGCACCTGGCCCTCTGCACCGTTCTTGAGCCAGTCAATCAAGAGTAGATCAGCACCCCGGCGCTCGAGTTCAGAAAGACCAGCGGCATGCAGCTTCTGGACGCGGTCGGGATGTTCCGTGTTGTCCAGCGACCCATAAGGCGTGAGCATACAATCTTCGGTCCTGGGTTGCCATTCCAGGTACCCCTCCTGGTCAAACACAGTGAAAAATCCGCGCTGTGGTGCCCATCCCCGGGCAGTGCCAGCCAGCGCGAGTTGCCGCATCCCCGTACTCCCTTCCCGTGCGGCGGCGATAATATCCTGGCTGTCTATATCCCCCGGAATTGGCGCACCGGCCAGGTTGGCGACAGTAGCAAAAAAATCCTGGGGTTGGAAAATAGCTGAACTGCGTCCCGCGTCGCCCTCGGGCGTTTTGATAATGAGCGGGATGTGGATTTCCTGCTCGTACACGGGCGCGTACTTGCCAAAGCGCCCGCGCTCACCTACATTGGTACCGTGATCCCCAGCGACAATGATCGCGGTATTTTTGCTCAGACCCGTGGCATCAAAAGCCTCGAGAAACCGCCCGAAGCAATGATCCATCCAGGTGACCTTGGCCGCGTAACTCGCTTTGAGGCGCGCTCTGGCTTCATCAGGCAAATTGGGATTGTTGCGTCCCCCACCCTGAAAAGCGCGGGGATCAAGCCGCCCATCATAACCGGGGGTCTTGTCGTATTTCAGCATAAAGGCCGGGGGCACGTCCCACGGTTCGTGAGGGTCGAAGCAGTCAATCCAAAGAAAGAAATTTTCTCGCCGCGCATTATCCCGCAAGAATTGAGCTGCCGTATTGAACAGCTTCGCGCAATTCCAATCGTCTAAATTTGTGCGTCCCCGATTGGTACGGGCATACGTGTAATTGTGTTTTGTCAGATCCGCATCTTCGCCCAAAACATCGAATAAAGGATCTCTGCACCAGTTGCTGGGCCACTGCGCTTCATCGTCCATCCATGCACGGTCAACTTCTGCACCGCGGATAAATGTCCACGTGTGGAAGGGATAATCAAATGCGTGCCCACCGTTGACGAGATGAGGCGTATCGTGAATGAGCTGTGTCGCGTATCCGGCTTCCCCCAGAACAGAGGGAAGAGACCGAGTATCAAAAGGCAAGGGTTTCCAGGTGTGGAACGGACTGCCGTATTTCCCGGTCATAACATCCGTGCGATAGGGAATGGTGGGAAAGCTGGCGGCAAAAGCCCGATCAAAACACCATGACTGCGCAGATAGACGGTCGAGATTGGGCGTTTCGATCCAGTCATTTCCGTTTGCGCCAATATAGTCATAGCGCATCGTATCAATGATAATGAGGACAATATTCATGGAATCTCCTTCACACTTCCTGAACCACAGGCGGGCGCCTTCCCGCAGATGGCGGCGTTAAGACACGCCGCTGTTGATCTGATGGGTTGGTGTAGTCATCCGCATTGTAAAACTTATTGGAATACGCCAGATGGCCCGGCGCGTATTTATACAGAAATGCGCGGCGTTCATGGCCTGCTCTCCACGGCATCGTACCGTGCATCAGCGCCTCTGTAAAAATCAATGCATCGCCTGCTTCCACTTCTGGTTGAACCATATAATCGGGAACGCGTTCAAAATTTCTCACCTCGTGCGGCACATTTTGCCCAAAATTGGTCTTATGGCTCCCGGGAATACAGGCAAAGCCGCCATCTCCCGCCTTTGCATCCGCCAAAAAGAACGTCACCACACTCAACCCATTCAACATCTCACCTTCCAGATACAGGTACTTGCGCTGGCTGCCCGTATGTCCTCCGGGCGCACCGTGCAGGCGACCACATGCAGCCCCCGGCCTCATAAAGATGCAATAATCGTGATCGAGCCGAAAAGCTGGACCGAGCAATTCAATTAAATACGGCAAAATACGCGGGTGATCAATCAGTGCCTGTGTCTCTGGCGACCACGCAGACACGCGCCCCACTTGTCGGCGACCAACTCGCCCCTTTGAGTCCTTGCCCGGGTCGTCGTAATCGCGCACAAATGTCGCATCAGCGACTTCATTGAGCCGTTTGACTGCCTCGGGCGTCAACACATTTTTAATTATCAAATACCCCTCGAGGTCAAACATAAACCTTTCTTCTGGTGTCATTGCTCCCTCCTAAAAACAAGCGATCAGCGATCAGCGGTCAGCTTTTAGCTCCCTACTTGTTTTGCTGACTGCTGATAGCTGACTGCTAACCGCTTTAAATATAATTCGTCGAACCATCAGGCGCTTTAGTACTCCCCCGTTCCCAGTGGACGTATTCACCAGCCCTGATGACCTCTTCATTCACTTCCACACCCAAACCGGGGCGGTCTGGCCTCAGTTCCAAATATCCATCTACGGGCCAATAGGGTTCGTCCAACCAGTTCAGGGCATTGTTTTCATCGGGCAGGTGATATTCCAGAATTTTGAAATTGGGCGTGGCCGCGGCAAATTGGACATTGACCGCTGTAGCCAACGGTCCCATCGGATTGTGCGGTGCCACCGACACATAATGCGCCTGTGCAATCGCAGCGATCTTCCGCATCTCCAACAACCCACCGCATATACAAATGTCTGGCTGAATAATATCCGCGCCATCTTTCGACATCAAATCCAAAAACTCAAACTTCGTGTACAGAGATTCACCCGTTGCCAGCGGCACCTGCATTTGTGAACGCAAGCGCGCCCACGCATCGCTGTTCTCGGGCCTTAACGGTTCTTCATAAAAAAGCGGATCGTAAGGCGTAAGGGCGTTGGCCAGTTGCAATGCGCGAATTGGCTCAAAAATTTTGGCATGTGGATCAAATGCAAATTCCCAATTGTCATCTGAATACTTTCGCAATGCCTCGAAATAATCGGCGGCAGCCGCGCATACCCGACCCCACCGATCCGCACTGGGATCCAGGCGAAACGGACTGGTCTTAAATGCCGTAATGCCGTGCTCTTCATTTAGCTGGCGCGCAACTCTTGCTGCTTCCCTGCCGTCTTTTCCACCAACACTCCGATAAACCTGAATGCGATCGCGCACAGCACCGCCCAACATCATATAAACCGGCAATCCCGCTGCTTTGCCACTGATATCCCACAGCGCGTGGTCCAGCCCCGACATAGCGGAAAGACCTATTGCCCCGGGTGGAAATCTGAACTGCTGAAACAGCTTGAGCATGATATATTCAATCCGCCGCGGATCTTCGCCTTTAACCAGCTCAAAAATATAATCCATCGTTGGACCAATTGCCAGATCGGGACCGGGGCTATAACACTCTCCCCATCCGTAAATGCCTTCGTCAGTTTCGACCTTCACCAGCGCACGAGACCGCTGCCCCATGCTCGCCATAAACGTCTTGATCGCTGTAATCTTCATATCTATCCTCCCACTTTGCACGCCACGCGATAAACATCCGTTCGCGCTGTAAAAAACAACGTCTTCCGATCTTCGCCGCCCCAGTTCAAATTGGCAGCGGGAAGAGGCAGTCTAATTTTCCCAAGGAGATCACCCGCAGGATTAAACACCCACACAGCCCCAGGTCCCGTGCAGTAAATATTCCCATTGCGATCCAGCTTCATACCATCGGGTGCACCATCTTCATCGCCTTTTAATTCCGCCAATACTCTGCCATTTGCGAGAGAGCCATCATCCTGCACATCAAATGCGCGGATATGTCCCCGATGCGTGTCATCGACGTACAGGGTCTTTTCATCGGCTGTTATCGCCAACCCATTGGGGCGTTCAAAATCGTCAATCAAAAGAATGGGCTCTGATTCGCCTACAGGCAGGCGATACACGCCCAGAAACGGCAATTCCTGTTCTGCCACCACGCCGTGGCTGCTCGACAGACCATACGGAGGATCCGTGAAAATGATATCCCCATTCTGACATACAACCAGATCATTGGGCGAATTGAGTTTTTTGCCCTGATAGGAATCCGCCAGCGTCTTCAACTCGCCATCTGCCTCAACGCTCACCCGCCGGCCAGAATGCTCGCACGAAAGAAGCCGTCCCTCTCCATCCAATGTCAATCCATTTGAATGATAACTCGGCTGACGATATGCGACTATCCCCCCTTCTGGCGTCCACTTAAAAATGGTATTTGCCGGAATATCCGAAAAAAACAAACAGACTTGTGCGGGGTCCCAGACCGGGCCTTCGGTGAACTGAAACCCATCTGCAACCAATTCGGGTTCTGCCGCGGGATCGACCAGATCGGACATCTCGTCCCGAATAACTTCAATACCCATTGTATGAACCTTTCATAAAAAGTGGTAAAAAACAAAAAATGGTTATGCGGTCACTTCCTGAAATGAAAATTCCCGGAGTCCTGCATTGGCTTTGGCGTGCTCAATTGTCATACTTACCAGATTCCCCTCTTCATCGAGATCGACATAGATGTTTTCATTAATTTCTCTGGTCTCAAAAATTTTTTTATCTACAAATTCAACCAGTGCCGTATCGGTATCGGAAAAGTATCGTACTTTCATATCTCATTCTCCTCTTCAAAATCTCTATCAAAAAAAGCATTGTGAACCGTTTCTCCGTCTTCTAATAAAACGACTCTTAGATATTTGTCGGCTTCAGATATTTTAGCCCACATTCGCATTCTGCCATCGGTCTGTATCTCTGTTCTCAAAGGATTATTGATTGTATATTGAATCCATTCGTCTGTAATATTGATGCGATCAGGTCGCTTGCGAGTGTGTTTGAAATATTCGGTTGTTTTCATTTAGATCGCCTAAAATTCAGAACGACACTGATGGCAATGGATTAATTTACGGGCATTCATACACATCGGCAACCGTTAAAGGAGGGGTTATGGAGCGCGTAATCAGCCTGCTGGGTCTGGTCGTCATGATGGGCCTGGCCTGGGCTATGAGTGAGCATAAAAAGCAAGTGAGCCTTCGCGTGGTCTGGGGCGGGCTGTTGTTGCAGTTTGTCCTCGCGGTATTCATTTTGAAAACGTCAATAGGTGCGGCCATATTTCAGAGTATTGGAGATTTTTTCACCGCCACATTGGGCTTTGTCGATGCGGGCACAAGCCTGGTATTTGGAGAAGAATACGTACACCATTTCTTTGCCTTCAAAGTATTGCCCACCATCATCTTCTTTTCATCACTGATGTCCATCCTCTACTACCTCGGCATCATTCAAAAAGTCGTCGAAGCATTTGCCTATGTCATGCAACGCACACTGGGAACATCGGGATCGGAAACACTCTCTGCAGCAGCCAATATCTTTGTCGGACAAACAGAAGCCCCGCTGATGGTGCGTCCATACATAAGCAGCATGACAAAATCGGAACTCATGGCATTGATGGTCGGAGGCTTTGCAACCATCGCCGGTGGCGTCCTGGTCGCCTATGTGGGTATGGGCATTGACGCGGGACATCTCGTAGCCGCGTCGGTCATCTCCGCACCTGCAGCATTGCTAATCTCCAAACTGATGATTCCCGAAACCGAGCAATCCGTGACTCTGGGACACGTTGAATTAAGCGTGGATGAAAAACACGCCAATATCGTGGATGCAGCCACCAACGGAGCATTAGACGGCATGAAACTAACCCTAAACGTCGTCGCAATGCTCATCGCTTTCCTTGCCCTTGTCGCGCTGGGCGATGCCATTCTCGGATTGATTGGTGGGTGGATTGGCGCGCTCCTTGGATACAACTGGCACTGGTCCCTTGCCGCACTTTTCGGTTATGTCTTTGCACCATTTGCCTATTTGCTGGGCATTCCGTGGTCCGATTGCTTCTATGCCGGTGAATTACTGGGCAAAAAGATGGTGCTCAACGAATTTATCGCCTATGCACAAATGATGGAATGGTCCCAGCCCGATTCCGGCGTGGTCTTGAGCGAACGGAGCACCTTGATACTGACGTATGCATTGTGCGGCTTTGCCAACTTTGGCAGCGTGGGCATTCAAATCGGCGGCATCGGCGGCATTGCCCCAGAACGCCGCACAGAGTTAGCCATCCTCGGCATACGCGCCATGATCGGCGGCACGCTTGCGATGATGATGACCGCCTGTGTTGCCGGTATTTTGATCTAAAAAAACGCTGTTGGTTGACTTTTATGGTTGGGTATAGTAACTTCGAACATAACCGGCAGTTCCGACGAAGCGACGACTTAGAAACCGATGGTCGTCCAAGGGGCGATCATAGAGAGGTTAATAGGTAAAAAATGAAAAATATTGTTTTACTTATCACCGATACCTTTCGGTATGACAATCTCGGCGCGCGGGCGAGACGTCCGATTCGCACGCCAATGCTCGATAAATTTGAGACAGAACGAGCGACTGCTGTTGACAAATTCTATATGAGTAGTTTCCCGACGGTACCGCACCGCACAGATATTATGACGGGAACAGTCGGGTGGCCCCACTACCCGTGGCAGCCAATCGATCTGAGCGGACGGAACATCACCGCGCAACTTCTGAGTGAGCAGGGATACGCAACGCAACTCATCTGTGACACCCCGCACCTGTTTAACACACGGTTCCAGCACTGTTTCGATGCCGCTTTCCAGCATCGTGGACAGGAAGGAGACAAACCGCTTCTCCACCTCAACGATGAAATAAAAATCGTTATGCCGAATGAAAAGACGCGACCACACCCATCATACCGCGGACACACCCTACCGAACACGCACCGCTGGACGAACCGCTACTACCAGTACGAGGCGGAAACGTTCTCCAGTAGGACTTCCGAGACTACAATTCGATGGTTGGAGGAAAACCACCGCTCGGGTCCCTTTTTCCTCTGGGTTGACTTCTTCGATCCACACGAACCGTGGGACCCACCTGAATACCTCGTCAAACGATACGATCCAGATTATACCGGTCCACCGATGATACATCCGAACTACGGTCTGTCGTCCCTCTTTACGGATGCGGAATTGCACAACCTCTGGGCACACTACGCAGCAGAGGCAGAACTCATTGACCGACACATCGGACGGGTTCTGCAGAAAGTGGAAGATCTGGAATTATGGGATGATACCCTCGTCGTTGTGCTTTCCGACCACGGCATGTCCATCGGTGAACACAGTAGAACGGGCAAATCCAACATCGATCCAGACGATTCACGCTACTGGCCCACGTATCCAGAGATTAACCATGAGATGTTCCTGATTGCTGGTGGAGATGTTCCGTGCGGGCAACGCCTCGATCTTATCGCGCAACCGATGGATATTATGCCGACACTCTGTGAATTGGCTGGTGTTACCCTGGATCCACCCAAACCATTTGAGGGACATTCCTTCACACAGGCTCTCCTTAACGGTGATACACAACACAGGGAATACGCCGTAACAGGTTGCCATATCGGCGCACCGGATGGGAGTGTACCACGTCGAGCAACAACGCCGTTCCTCGTCACCGAACGCTGGGGATACGCACCTGTCGGTGAATACGGTAGACCGGAACTGTTCGACCTGCCCGCAGACCCCATAGCGGAGAACAACATCGCTGCGGATAACATGGAACTCGTCAAGGAATTGCATGAACTCTTTATGGCGCATCTCACGGAGCATAATGCGCCTGAGAAGTTCCTTGATCTCTGGAAGGAAGAACCCTCCGGCGACGGACGCGGCAAATGGTCGATCGACTATCCTGACGAGTCAGATGAATAGAAATTGGTAAAAGGCGGGACACCGAAGTGTTCCGCCCTTTTTGTATTCATACTTTATCCCTGCACCGACGCTCAATCTCAAAAAGCTTCGGATGCTCCCCACCTCAGAAAGGGATGATCTGGTTTCCAAATTTCCTTTTGCTTTTCATTCCTAAATGAAGTACTGAAAACCTAAGTATTATCAGGTACATCAAGCACGGCATCAAGCTGATCCATCACTTTGTGAAACGCTTCGACGTAACAGGACATCAACTCGAAATCGTTGGGTGGGTTGACATCGAAGATATAACAGTGAGAATCAATGAATTCAACAGTTCGAGGATAATCCTTTGTCTTATATTCAACCGTCGACTGATTACATCGCCACGGACAGCCCATCCCGTAACCAATCCGATTCTGGAAAATCTTTTGAGACGGCACGGGGAGCCGTTGCCACTGTCCGGTCGGCACCCCCTCAGCGCGTAGTGCCGCTTGCACCTTCTCACGCAAGGTTCGTGCGGGAATATCCAACCCCAACGCCTCTGGATCGAAACCGATAACATAGTTGTAATACACCGGTTCACACGCTTCTGGCGTAACAGGCGTTTCAATGCCATCAATTTCATCCAGATGTTCGGTAAGATAGTGGCAATTCCTGATCCGCAGCGCGTTGTTCACATCAAGCCGTTTGAGCTGGCTACGGATGAACGCTTGACTGAACATATCCCCACGATACATCCACCCAAGCCCGTAAGCATTGTACTCCTGTTCCTCGCGTTCCCTACCCGGCACGACGATTTCTCCGAAATACTGCAATAACGCTGCGCGTTTGTAGATTTGCTCATCATCCGTTGTGAACAAACCGCCTTGACACCCACTACTCAGCGTCTTTGAGGCTTGCGTGCTGTAACCCGCCGCATCGCCAAATGACCCACAAAGCTTGCCGTTATAATATGCCCCGTGTGCCTGAGCGACATCCTCAATAACTTTCAGGTCATGCTTCTTCGCAATCGCTAAAATCGGATCCATATCGGCGGGCATACCGTGGATATGAACCGGCATAATCGCACGTGTTCGCTCCGTGATTTTCGCTTCGATGTCGTTTGGGTCAATACAGTAGGTTATTGGGTCAATGTCAACAAAGACGGGAATAGCGTTGTGATGGAGAACAGCCGCTGCCGTTGCCCAGAAAGTGAAGGCAGGGATAATGACCTCGTCACCCGGCTCAATGCCAACACCTGCGACACACAGATGCAACGCAGCGGTTCCGCTGTTGACTGGGATGCAATACTGGACACCCATATATTCCGCCCATTCCTTCGCGAGACCTTCGGATTGGATCCGTTGCTGTTCCGTAATTTTTTCGGAGGCGATAACCTCGGCAATCGCGTCTTTGTCGGATGGGGTAACCTGTGGCCACGGCTGAATTAATCCATCAGGGACAGTCCCTTTACCACCATATATAGCGAGTTTTGCTGCCATGAGCGACCTCCTTATGCGCCTTTAGACCGCATAGAAATGGAGACGAGAACAAAAGACACCGAATTAATTTACGGGCATTTACAGACATCAACAACCGTTAAAGAAGGGTCTATGGAGTGCGTAATCAGCCTGCTTGCAATGATGATGACCGCCTGTGTTGCCGGTATTTTGATATAAAAAAACGCGGTTGGTTGACTTTTATGGTTGGGTATAGTAATTTCGATATATAAGCGGTTCATGCCCCTTGCAATCAATTCCAAAGGAGAAAATGATGGATACACTCGATGTGCGAGGCTTGCCCGATGAATATACCATCTGGTTACAGAAGATGGTTGATAGTTTACGGGAACAGACCCAGCACAGAAAGGCGTGCAAAGACAAAGAAATCGTGTTTGCGACGCATAAGTCCCACCTGATTGGCGGGTATGATCGAGTAGCGGCTTATGAACCATAATCCCGAGGACCTGGCGTTACTGGACACCATATCCTGATTTATGGAGAATTTTGCAATGAATTGTTTTGAGTTGGATCAAGCACAGCAACGGTTCCCTGAACTCGTTGAGCGAGCCAGACGTGGCGAGGATGTCATTATTACGGAACGTAATCAACCCGTAGTCAAATTTGTGGCTGTTGAGCAGGATGCAACTGCACCAGCAGTTCCAACGAAGCGGCGACGGCGACCCGGAAGTGCCAAAGGGCTTGTTCATATTAGCGATGATTTCGATGAACCGCTTGAAGATTTCCGGGAATATATGTAATGCGCCTTTTACTCGATACGCACAGTTTTTTATGGTATATAGAAGACGATGACAAGCTCAGCCAGAGAGCAGAGCAAATGATCTCTAATATAGATAATGAGGTGCTGCTGAGCATAGGAAGTCTGTGGGAGATAGCCATTAAGTATGGTATCGGTAAGTTGAGCCTGTCGCGTACCTTCAGCGAGTTCATCCCAGAGCAACTTCTGATAAACCAAATAGATGTACTACCTATCTCATTACCTCATCTTGCGAGATATACCGAACTTCCATTTCATCACCGCGACCCGTTTGACCGCTTGATCATTGCACAGGCTATGGTAGAAGACATACCAGTGGTTAGCAGAGACAAACCCTTTCAGGAGTATTCAATTGATGTGATATGGTAATCACCTCTTTCTCCTTTTTTTATTTTGGAAAATAATCAGCCCAATATTGTCATCTGCATAGTATTCTCAAAAAAACAGGGACGCACCTGGCGTCCCTGGGGTAGCAATAATCGAACACACGTTAATTCCCTATACGGGCGACGGTTCGATGGGTCATGTTGATAAACAAATTGTCCTATATAAGCAGCAATGTCAAATTATTTTTGGGTATATAATTATAAATCACCCATGAGACCCTTTGACACCAATCGGCCAGTTGTAGGAGTCCGTGCGCGCATCCTTCATAAAGTTCTCAATTTCAGCGATCACATCCGGGTGATCTGCTGCGACATCGTTTTCCTCGCCAATATCCCTGTCCAGATCGTATAACTCAAGCGGTTCGTCGAGCAACAGGGGCGACGGATTGCGCACGGCCTTCCAATTCTTCCAGCGCACAGCCTGTTTGAAGCCCCCGCCAAAGCGCTCCCAGTACAAAAAGCGCTCTCCAATATCCTGTGACTCACCCAAAAGCGTCGGCAATATGCTCACGCCATCCATATTCTCCGGCGCATCTGTGCCGATCACGTCTGCAACCGAAGGCATAAAATCGGTATAATACCACACCTGATCGCTCACAGTACCTGCCGGAATGCGCGCCGGCCAATGCACAATCATAGGCGTGCGCAAACCACCTTCGTACATCGTCCCTTTTTGCCCGCGCAAATCACCACAACTGCCAAACGGTTCCCACCGGCGTGCGGCCCCATGGTCAGAACCAAAAAACAAAAGCGTATTATCCTTTATCTCCAGCTCGCGCAATAAATCCGCAATCTGTCCAACCTGCGTATCAATTTTTGTAATCATCGCCGCATAAACTTTCTCATCATCCGTCCAGGGTTTATCGTCCCAGGCACTCGCATCGGGGATTTCATATCTCCCGTGCGGCAATGTCCACGGCAAGTACAAAAAAAACGGACCATCGCTATTGTTGCGAATAAAGTCACAGGCAAAGTCAAAAATCATGTCGTGAGAATAGTCGTTTTCCTGGCCATCCAGATTGCCTTTGAGAATAACCTTCTCTTCGTTGTGCCACAAATAAGGCGGATAATACGAATGCGCATTGCGCTGATTGAGATAGCCAAACCATTCATCAAATCCCTTGCGGGTGGGAATACCCGTCGTATCGGGCTCACCCAACCCCCATTTGCCGGTTATCCCAGTGGTATATCCCGCCTCCTTGAGCATCTCGGCAACCGTAAAATCCTCCGGCTCGAGCGGCACCCGTTTCTGCTCTCCCACACCGCCCACAATGCCCATATTGTCGCGCACTCTCGTGTGCCCACTGTGCAAACCCGTCATCAAAACTGACCGAGATGGCGCGCAGATAGAAGACCCGGTATAACACTGCGTGAACCGCATAGATTCTGACGCAAGCTGATCCAATCGGGGTGTGGGAATAACCTTTTGCCCATAACAACCCAGATCGCCATAGCCAATATCATCGCAGAGGATGAAGATAATGTTGGGCAATGACATCATGTGATATTTCCCGATGACTTACTCTTTCACCAACGCCAATTTTTGAGCGTAAACAGCCCGATCCTTTAACAGGCGAACAGCCTCCTGAAACTGCTTATCACCCTTCAGCGTCGCTAAAATTTTGCCATTAGTGCCCCACACGCGATTGGCCAATGCCCGTTCAATCTCCAGCCGGATATACGGCCTGGCCTTGTCATAATCGGCTTCGCGCTCGCGCTCTGCAGCCTGTGACAATTGAGTGAGTGAGGTTATAGTATCGTCTGTAAATACATCGTTCTCTATCAGTGCTTCTTTGATCTCCTGTACCTTAATCTCCGTATCCGTTTGATATGAAAAACCACCGGAATTAGTTGAATCTGCCATGAAAGTCCAGAATTGATCGACAATATCTTCAGGCAATGTGTAGTCTTCAAATCGACTGGGGAACGCTTGCGTCGTTGCAAAATCAACCGCAAAATCAAAAATCAGGCCTGCGCGCAATAACGCCAGCACCAGCCGCGGCCTGCGCTCTTGTTGCACCACCACATCGGGTTTAATCCCACCGCCACCATAAACCTTGCGCTTATTCACGCGCGTTGTAAATACCTTTTCAGGATCGATATCTTCGGGTCCGTTATGCTCGCTGGAAGCCAAACCCAACAACCCTTCCAATCGCATTCCAAGGACCTCTTCGGCCAGGTCCTTTTCCAGACCAAATCTTTCCTCGAGTTCTATAATAACATCGTCTCGCCGTTCAGCCTGACCAATAATGCCAAAGAGTTCATAGGCCGAGACCTTGGTTGAAGTTCCCACTGTAATCTCAATGGGACCGCCGCGATATCGGCGTTTTTCAGCATTGTGAATACTGCGCCCGCTCGGCGTATAATAGGCTGCTGTCGTCAACTTCAAAGCTTTATCGCCATCACGTCCCAATGGACGCACGGTTTGTACAGAGCCTTTCCCAAATGTTTGTGTGCCCACAATCAAACCCCGATCCCAATCCTGAATTGCCCCTGCGACAATTTCTGATGCACTGGCACTGCGCTCGTCAACCAGGATCACAAGTGGAATATCGGCGGGTAATATGGGGTCGTACCGCGTCTTGTGACTGCGACTCTGTTCTGCAAGGCGACCTCTGGTTGACACCACCAGATGATTGGATGATAAAAACTTATCGACCACATCAACCGCTGCGTTGAGCAAACCGCCCGGATTGCCGCGCAGGTCCAGGATAATCCCCGTAGCACCATTATTGAGCGATTTGATCAGTGCCCGTTGCAACTCCCTACCCGTGCGTTCAGTAAATCGAGAAGAACTGAGCCAGGACATGGAAATATACCCGATATCGGGATCGACTTCGCCCGGAATTTGGACACTTGAAATGTCAATGCGCGCCCGAATAATTGGCTGATCAAATGGTTTCTCCAGGCCTGGTCGTTCAATCTTAATCGTCACGCCAGCACCTGGATCACCTCGCAAGGTACCGACAATTTCGCGCAGATCCTTGTCAAAAGTCGGATCTCCGTCAATGGCGATGATGCGATCTCCTACAACGAGCTTCGAGGTGTCCGCAGGCGTGCCTTCAATAACATTCATCACAACTGGAGGGCCTTCTTCCTTCCCCCGCTTGCTGATCATAATCCCCAGCCCACCAAATTTGCCCTGCGTTTCAATCTGGAGTTGTTTGAGGTCTCTGCTATCAAAAAAGGTGGTATAGGGATCCAGATCCCACAACATGCCGGAAATGGCAGCCTTGCTCAAATCCTCTGCCTTTAGCTCATCGACATACTCGTTGAAGAGCAACTGGTAGGCTTCGTTAATCGCCTCAAAGCCGCGCCCCAATTGTTCATAAGTATCTTCGCCGGTCACCAACCGGGAATCAAGCACAAGATAAACACACAAAACACCAATTAAAGTTGTAAAAATGGCGAATCTTCTTCGGACAAACATGGGGCGCCTCCAGGCGGTGTACAACTGCATCAGCAGTTCATTTTTGATAAACGGCAAATTCACATGAAATCATATCGCGATTATTTCGTCCCCGACATTCGATCGACAACCACCTTTTTAACATCATCAAACACATCGCTTATGGGCTGAGAGCCATCAACTTTGAAAATGCGATCGGGTTCCGATTTATATCCCGCGGCAAAACCCTGTCGAACCCTTTGAAAAAATGCTTCATCTTCCTTCTCAATGCGATCTGCCCCGATTCCCCAACCGCGTTTTCGCGCAGTCTGTAAATCGACATCTAACCAGATCGTGATATCTGGCATCAAACCACCCGTGGCCACATTTTGAATCATTCTCAGGTCATTGAGATTCAAACCGCGACCATAGCCCTGATAAGCCAGTGTAGAATCGACATACCGATCCGAAATCACCACTTTGTCTGCATCCAGCGATGGTCGAATCACTTCGTTGACATGCTGTGCGCGATCTGCTGCAAATAAAAACATCTCGGCAGTTGCATCAATCTCGCCTTGTGGTTTCCAGTCGAGTACCAGGTGGCGAATCTCTCCACCAAGTTGTGTGCTGCCCGGCTCATAAGTAAACACAACTTCGTGATCGCTACTCCGCAGATGATCAACCAGCAATCTGGCCAGGGTACTCGTCCCGCTTTTATCAATGCCTTCAAATGAAATAAAAAAACCAGACATTTGTTCCCAGTTTTTCTACAAAGAAAAAAAGAACCCGGCAATATGCCCCCGGGTTTTATCATCCAGCATTGGACAATCGGTCCCTATGATTTTGTCAGCTTTCGAAAGTGAATTACCCGCTCCATCGCAGTAAAATTTCCCAACAGAGCAATTGCCCAGACCACAACGATCAGACCAATATCCCCAATCAAAGGAACGATCACCCCGCCAGCGCCAATGGCAATAACGCGCTCGGGCCGCTGCATAAATCCAACCTTGCACTCCGCCCCAAGCCCCTCAATGCGCGCGCGCACATAACTCACCATCAAAGATCCTGCCAGTGCAAAAAAGACCGCCGCGCTTGTCCAGAGATCATCCGCCCGTATAAAACTGATCGCAATGCCAAACCAGATGAAAATTTCGGAATATCGGTCAACAGTGGAATCGAGAAGCGCACCAAATTTGGACTCTGTCTTGCCCTTGCGCGCCACCTGCCCGTCGAGAAAATCAAAAACACCCGCGACAAGCACCGTCAACCCCGCCCACATATACAATAATGGTGCCGAAGTAGGCGAGGCAAAGCCGAAGAGCACTGCGGCACCTATATTGAAAACAAACCCGATCATGGTCAACAAATCGGGCGTAAAGCGCTTTTCTACGAGAAATTCTGTAGATGGTCCCAAAATTTCGGCGACATCATCTTTAACTTTTTCAATCACTGTAAACCCACAGAGAGTGAAGTTTTTGGTTGAATTTTCTAATGTTAGAACAAATCCAAATATAGGCCAATTCTGTAGGTGTTGCAAGCGAAATATCCCTTCAAAACAGGTGAAAAAACAGCCTGAACAGCCTGCATTTCAGTGGTGGAAAACCCGAGAGATAATGTGGAAAAGTATGTGGATAACTTTGGGCAAGTCGCATAAATTTAGTACTTTTATTCAATAAAATCAACTACTTAAATTGTTGATAATATTATCCACTTTTCCACATTCAATGCGACACCCCTTTGAGTGTCCATATCTTCTCATCTATCTATCGAAACACATCTATGCGCTTGATCACCACGGGTTTTAGAGGTCGATCCCCCGGCGCAGTTTCGACCATTGCAATATTGTTAACCACATCCATTCCCTTTGTCACTTCTCCAAAAGCAGTATATTGATTGTCCAAATTGGGCGAAGACCCATGCATAATAAAAAATTGTGACCCGGCACCAGCCGACACATCCGAAACGCGAGCCATGGAAAGAATTCCCGGTACATGGTTTGTATCATTAAATTCATGAGGGATATGCACGAGCGGTCCCCCCATCCCATCATCAGACGGATCATCGTCCTTTGAATTGGGATCGCCCCCTTGAATCATGAAATTTCTAATTACGCGATGAAACTTGGTATTATCGTAAAACCCGCTTTCTGCTCTGGTGATAAAAGCCAAACAATGAACAGGTGCTTTTTCGGGATGGAACTTCAATTCGATATCGCCCATATTTGTCGCGATACGCGCCGTCACACCCCGAATCTGATTTACCAGAAATAGCATTCGGCCGCCGATCTCACCGGCTCGCTTAATCTGGTTTTGCGCCTTGCTCAAGGAGCTTTTCAACGACCGATTCTCATTGTTCAACTTCTCATTGGCTTGTTTTAAATCTTCCATTCCGCTACCTCCACAGCTCGCTATCGAGAGACATAATCCCAAAAAAACAAATCGTTTCATAGACATTTCTCCTTACAAAAATAATACCCCCCAAATCTCCCTTGACAGTGGTTCTTCTCCACGCTTTATTGTTCGCGCTATGATGATACAGGCGCAACACAACGCCGGTCAATCTCATTGCGCCTATCGCGGGGCTGAAACACCGCCGCGCAGAACAACATAAACCTCCACATTCCCAAGGACAACATCATTATGCGACTCGTTACATTTACGCACCGGGGACAGTGTCGGCTCGGTGCCCGATCAGGCGATTCAATCATTGACCTCAGTGCTGCCGATCCCTCAATTCCATCCACCATGAAAGAATTTCTCGAAGCGGGCGATAATGCCATTTCCAGGGCTCAAGCAGCGATTGATAGAGGAACGCATGCTATTTCAGCAAACGATGTCACCATTCAGGCGCCCATCGACAATCCAGAAAAAATCATTTGCATAGGTCTCAACTACGCCGATCATGCCGCCGAGAGCAGTATGCCCATTCCCGACGAACCCATTGTCTTTTCCAAATATGCATCATCCATCATCGGCCCCGATGAGAATATCGTGGCTCCCAGCGCGAGTTCCCAGGTTGACTACGAAGTCGAGCTTGTCGTCGTTATTGGCAAACGCGGTCGCAACATCTCGGAAGAAAATGCCCTCGACCACGTTGCAGGCTACATGGTTGGACACGACGTGAGTGCTCGTGATTACCAACTCGAAAAGCCAGGTGCACAATGGATGATGGGCAAGACCTTTGACACATTTGCTCCAATAGGACCTGACCTGGTCACAACCGCCGATGTGCCCGATCCTCATAACCTGGGCATTCGTTGCATTCTCAATGGCGAAACAGTACAGGAGTCCAATACTTCTCAACTGATTTTCGGCGTACCCAAACTCATTGCTTATCTCGCACATGTATTCACGCTTACCCCCGGAGATTTGATTTTTACCGGCACACCACACGGTGTGGGTATGGGACGTGAGCCACAACTCTGGCTCAAACACGGCGATCATGTAATATGTGAAATTGATGGGTTAGGGCGGCTCGAAAATCCAGTTATTTCAGATTGAGATCTCCCAAAGTCAATGGGAGGACTCTTGGAGGGACTTGGCGTTTGGGAGGAATATTAAACGGAAGGCAAACGGCTCCGCAATTCTGCCAATTCGCGTTCGAGATGATCCAATCTGAGTGAAACTTCACGCTCGTGCAAGAACCGATCAGCGGTACCCATACTATCGTGTATGATCGAAAGCCTGCGCTTGAGCTGTTCGCAGATGTGGCCGACTTCAGATATATCGGCCTCGACCTGAGTCTGGCGTGTGCTTATTTTGCGAATCTCATCCTGTACATTCTGAATATCAGATCGAATATCGACAAACTGCTTGACGACCATTTGAGCGAATTTTTCTTGCGAAGACTCAATAGCATCGCGAACGGCTTCTCGAATAAGGTCGAGTTCGCCACCATCAAGGGCCATGGGCGAATTCCTGAAAAAGGCAGACGGAGTCCGAAAAATAGCAATACTTAAACGAAAAAAAGGAGGAGAAGGTGGGGAAATGGGGAGGATAAGCCTGACGATCTGGGGAGAAAGGGGAATCAGAGCAAGATCGGTTTACCCTCCCCACCCAATAAAGAGAGACTTGAATCCAGGAGAAATAGAATGTAACTGAATCTCGTTTCTCTTTATTTTTCAGGACGTTAAGTCCTTAATACACACAAACAAGTGTGTGTGTATTGCGTTCTGTGTGGGGAGTTCCAGAATGCAATTGCCTAAATATACACTCTCAAGTTTGTGTTGTCAAGAGTAAATATATTCATTTAACCTATCTGTTTCTCAAGGATTTAGCTTGCCACACGGCACTTTTCAATTCATATTAGGGCATCAAATTTTTGAACGCGACTGACCATTGGGAGAGGTGTATGAGGTTTGGTGAAATAATTAAACGCGCTCGTAATGGGCGATTTAGCCAGCAGGCTTTGGGTGAAACTATTGGGGTGTGGGGCACTTATATCTATCAAATAGAAAAAGGCGAACGCATACCATCCGACGACGTGTGTACGTATCTTGCAAAAGCACTCGATCTCGATCCTCAAAGGCTTCTTTTTTTAGCATATAAAGAACGCGCACAAAAAACGCCCGAAGGCCGCAGACTTTTTTCTCAGATGGAAAAGCTGATGACAGATCCTGTCATCAGCCAGGTAATTGTCAACCCTAAAATGCTCGATGCAGGCATTGTCAAAGCACTTCAGAGTCCCGATATTCGCAAGGTGCTCAAGAACAAGCAATGGTGCGAAGCCCTGAGCGCGAGTGCAGCAACCACAGACCGGGATATTCCCGAACTCATTAAGATCATCACCCAGATCCCCGTCCAACAATGGCAGGTATTGCTCAGTACAGCAAAAGCTTTTGCTGATATAAAATAAAAAAGAGGGTTGGGGACTGGGGCGGTGCGCTCCCCTTGTGTAGCACCTTAAAATGAAAAAAAGCCCGTTTCTCGCGTAGAGAAGCGGGCTTTCTCTCTGGTTATATGATAAATAATTCGTTAATATAATCTTCTATTTACTAACTTATGTTGAACTGGCCTGAGAGGCGACCAGTTGTACCCCGTTTCACGTGGAACGATGTATGAAGGCGAGTGAGCGGTGTACAACTGCGCCAGCAGTTCAATCGCGCATGACTGGTCGTATCCCAGAGCAGTTCAACATCTTTTAAGAAAGACAAAGGAGCGCTTTCGTCGTGAAAATGGTAATCTCAAAGTGGTTTCAGCGGCATAGATGTGGTCTGGAACACCGTTCGCAAACTCACTGAGAGAACCTGGACCTTTCATTGCAATAAGTACACCGGGGGGGGCGAGAAGAGGTTCAACCCAATTCCAGAGTTGAGGAAGCCTTGCAACTGCGCGCGCTGTACCAATTAGAAATTTGCCCGAGAACGAGGAATCTCCAACAAGTGTCTCAGCACGACTTCTAATAGCGAAGGCGTCTTGAAGGTCGAGCGTTGTGATAGTTTCCTTGAGAAAAAGGGTTTTCATGCGGGCGGGTTCGAGGAGATAAACTTCGAGGTCGGATCTCATAATCTTGATCACAATACCCGGCAGACCTGCCCCGGAACCCAAATCAAGGAGAGGGCCATCTATTGGAAGGTGCGGTACCAGCGAAAGACAATCGAGAATATGACGTTCCCATATAAAATTGCGGTCATTGCGGGAGACCAATCGAACGCGAGCCGACCAATCGGTAAGCAAATCGACGTATTGAACGAGCAACGCGACCTGTTCAGGGGAAAGTGAAAGATCAAAGGACTTCTCCGCAAGCTCAATTGCTTCATCGGGTTGCATTGGATATACCTTTAGAAGGGGGAGTAAGAGGTAATACGCAAGAGGAGAGTACACAGTTCAACGCACCAGCCCCTCTTTGCATGTTTCACGTGGAACGTTTTACAACTGATCGTATCTCAGACCAGTTCAACGGGGTACAACTGGTTCAGACCAGTTCGACATTATTTGCCTATGCAAAAGGTTTTGAAGATTCGATCGAGAACATCATCCGGGGTAGTCTCCCCAATAATCGCGGCAAGCGCGTCCAGTGCAACGCGGAGATCCATGGCAATAATTTCCCCCGGATTGCCGAATTCAAGGCTTTGAAGTGCCTGGGAGAGTCCCGTTGAAGCCTGTTGAAGTGCGAGAACATGCCGTTCTCTGGTAACGATTTCTTCGGGCAGGTCGCTCTTTCCCAGGAGACTCTCACGAAGGCGATCCCGCAAAGAGGAGATACCATCGCCTGTTTTGGCTGAAAGAACGATCTGGGGGTGGAGAGACTGAATGCTTTGCCAACCGGTATGAATATTCAAATCGCTCTTATTGAGAACGAGAAATGCGTGATCATAACGACTGATGTTGTCCAGATCCGCGCAAGACGGGGGATGCGATCCATCCACAATATAGAGAACAATGGCTGCGCGTTCTATGAATCGTTGAGACCGACGCGTACCCTCTCTTTCCACCGGGTCATCAGTGTCGCGAATACCAGCAGTGTCAACCAGTGTAACAGTAATTCCATCGAGATCAATTTGCTCTTCAATTGTGTCTCGCGTTGTACCGGGAATATCTGTAACAATCGCACGGTCTTCTTCAAGGAGCCGGTTAAGAAGGCTGGATTTTCCCACATTGGGTTGACCTGCAAGGGTGATGACAGCACCTTCCCGAATAATTTTTCCACGATCATACGAAAGAATGAGATCTTCAATATGCTCTAAAGCCTGCGAGAGCGGTGGCTTAATCATCTCGAAATCTATCTCTACATCTTCGGAAAAGTCTAAATTAGCTTCAAGAAGCATAGCTGCCTGACGAATAGACTCTGCCATTTTTACGAAATGGCGATGAAGCCCACCGCGGAGTTGAAAAAAAGCTGATTGGAGGCTTAGATCGGATTTCGCGGTGATCATATCAGACACTGCTTCGGCCTGTGAGAGGTCCATTTTACCGTTGAGAAAAGCTCGTCTGGTAAATTCTCCAGGTCCAGCCGGTCGAGCACCTTCTCGAAAAACGGCTTCCATAATCCGTCTGAGGAGAAATGGTCCCCCGTGGCAGTTAAATTCAACTGTATCTTCACCGGTAAAGGAATTGGGAGCACGCATGACCGAGATCAGGACCTTGTCAAAATCTCGGTCCTGAATGTAGAGATGTCCAAAAGAAAGTTGGTGAGAAGGAAGGTGGCTGAGGGGGGTTTTGCTTCTGAAGAAACGTTCTCCAATTGAGATGGCATCAGGTCCGCTGAGTCTAATGATGCCAATTGCCCCTTCGCCTGGCGCAGTGGCGATTGCCGCGATGGTATCTTTGTCAGACATAGAAATAAACCAATCAGGACGTGCCCAACATCGATTTGGTTCTTTCCATGATGATCTGCTGGGCGAGAGTCAACACATTGTAGAGCGTATAATAAAAGACGAGGCCAGAGGACATACTCCAGAAAATATAGGTGAGAAAGACGGGCATGATATAAACGAGAATAGCCTGTTTGGGATCCTTCATCATCATCTTTTGCTGAATAAACATCGACACGCCCATTAGAAGAGGCAAGAGGTGCAGGTCAAAACCACCAATAGGAATGGTATCTGGTTGGGAAAGATCGGTGATCCAGAGAGCGAATCCAGCTTGCCGGAGTTCAATAGTACCGCGAAACAGAGAAAAAAGAGAAAACAGTATGGGCATCTGTAAGAGCATGGGCAAACATCCACCGATGGGATTGATCTTCTCGTCCCGGTAGAGTTTCATCATCGCCTGATTTACTTTTTGCTGGTCGTTGGCATAACGTTCGCGAAGTTCGGCAATTTTGGGTTGGAGAGTCTGCATCTTGGCAGTAGATTCAAGACTCTTGTGCGTGAGTGGGAAAACAACGACCTTGACGAGAATAGAAAAAAGAATTATGACCACGCCGTAATTTGGAACCAGAGCATGCATGGCGAGGAAGGCTTTGAGTATTAAAATTGTAACTGGCTTGAGAATGGAGCGAACAAAATAAGGACCGTAATCGACAAAGTCATCGAGGTCCAGTTCTCGTTCAAGCCCATCGAGGTCGCGGTTTTGTGCACGCAAAATGTCATAAGAAATTGGACCAATGTATGCGGAGTAATTGATAATATTAAGTCCAGAATCAGCATACATATCAAAAGCAAAATCGCGATAAGAAAAGCCAAAAGGATCAGTCTTATTATCACCGTATAGCGCGAGGTCATAACGACCTTCGTGGGGGATAACCGCGGCGAGGAAGTATTTATTTCTTATGCCAATCCAGGTTAGCTGACCGCTCGGGGGTGTCTCTTTCTCCTGAAGGCGACCCGTATCCCATGTTTCAACTTCCCCTCCCATGTAGGTGACGATTTGTTCGTAAACACCTTCGTAAAAACTCTCTGAAGTCCCGCGCTTATCTTCTGTATCAGCGAGACCACCATCCCACGTTATCGCCAATTTATCATCTCGAGCAAGCCCCTCAGCTATGACGGAAACGTGAATGCGATATCGGTTGCCCTGAAAACGGAAACGTTTCTCAACTGGACCACGCGGAGATTGAGCGCGAAATACAATCAAGTCTTGCGTATCACCATAAATGTCAAGGCGGTCGCGATCGGGGATAAATTCGAGACCATTGAGAGACTCACTTGCAACAGTAGCTCCAAGTCCAGCACCGTTAGATGGGATCAATTCCAGCCAATTGCCATTGCGATCAAAATAGCTCTTGAGTTGCCAACTGGTAATTACGCCACCGCGCGTGGAGATGACAGCGCGGTAAAGTTCCGCGTCTATGACAACATCACGAGCCTGGAAGGTCGATGTAGTGGCTGGACTTTTGTCCTGTACAGGAGGTTGTTGGGGTTTGGGTTGTTGTGTAGGTTGAGGTTCGGGATGTGTATCAGTAATATGGGGTGGATCAATCTCGCGAGGGGCGGCTTTTTTTACAGGATCTGGCGACTGAGGTTCGTCACCTTGAAAGAATTGCATGTAATACGGCATCAGTATCAAGATCAGGCCGATTAACGCAAACGCAATTACTGTACGTCTATCCATAAATTCAGTCTTTCTGCACAGAAAATAATAAAGGAAGGGATTGCAAAAACGGATCAGGAGTCGATAAGACCGAGCTTTTGAAATGCGAGGTGTAGTTCAAGGCGGAGTTCAGTATAAGAGACACCGCAGGCGTAATCTCCTATGGAGATAAGTACCAGACGGTGAGGATGGCCTGAAGGTATTAGTTCGGAACATACTGCACGTACTTGCCGGCGGATGCGATTGCGCCGAACGGCGTTTCCAAATTTTTTCCGAATTGAAATGAGCGTTAGATCCATCTCGGAAGTACCTATCCGAACATGAACCCAACGCCCACGAAAGATCTGGCCGTGCTGTCGAATTTTCGCAATCTCGCGTCGAATACGCAGGTTGGGTGTTCCCATAACACACCTACATATCAATGCGATAGCTGCTTGCGACCCTTTCGGCGCCGTCGATTCAGCACATGGCGACCACCAGGAGAACTCATGCGAGCGCGAAAACCATGTTTATTTTTGCGCTTGCGATTATGTGGTTGAAACGTGCGTTTCATCAAACCACCTCGTATCTACAAAAATTTCAATTATCTATATCGACAAAGATTTTGGAATATAGAGGTGCATACCTCCTTTGTCAAGCTATTTCCCTTTGACTGGAGCCTCCTGTGACTATACTACTATATATGGTGTACATTTTTTTTGTACACTATATCTTGACTGTTTACTATTATTTTACTATTTTTCAAATGTTTACTAATATTTTCCTTTGAGAAAACCCTCTTGACATCGCTCATTTCATTGCTTAGTTTTCGATTAGCTTTCAGAATCTTTTGAAATCCACTTTTGAAGTGGATTCCCCCACCGTGGTCTGCTGTTAAAAATAACCGAAGTATTTCGATTTCAAAGTTTCAGAATACTTTCAATTTTCCTTCCTCCAATTGAGAGTCCCCCATTTCCTGAAGCGAAATCAGGCCTCCCTTATATTCGGATTTCTCAGACAACGGTTTCCAGCACGTAAAGTATCCTATTGATATTCCCTTAGTTGGCGCGTGTTTGCCAGCCATAGACGGATATTGCCCTATGGATGAACGCTCTTCTGACTTATGGAACCGGTGTCTCTACGCCATCCAGGAAAAAATACAGGATCAGAGTTTTGAAACCTGGTTCGCTCCAATCAAGGCGCGGCAGTTTACCTCCGAAGAAGTTATTCTGGTGGTACCCGAGAGGATTTATGCCGATTGGTTAGAACAAAATTACATCGGGTTGATCAAAACGACCATCCAGGAAGTCTTCACATGGAATCCACGCATAACTTTTGCGGTTGGTGATACTCACCAACAAATGCCATCCCATGTAAAAGATGCTCCCGGATTCATGCAGGGAGCACCTCTCGATTCTGTATCTACTGCGCCATCTATCCATCCAGAACCTGTCCAACCAGTATTTCCCCTCAATCCACGCTACAGGTTTGATAATTTTGTTGTTGGTGAAAGCAATGAAGTGTCGTTTTCTGCGGCAAAAGCCACAGCAGAGTCGCCTGGACAAACGGCTTTTAATCCGCTTGTCCTTTATGGCGGCGTTGGATTGGGAAAAACCCACCTGCTCCAGGCCATTGGTGCACACTGTATCGAAATGGGAACAGGTCAACGCGTGGTTTATGTTACTGCACAACAGTTTCTCACAGATTATTTAGAAGGAATCAATCGCGGAACAATCTCTAATTTCCATCAAACCTATCGCCAAGCGGATGTGTTGCTGGTGGATGATATCCAGTATTATGTGAAAACAGAAGGTTGCCAAAGAGAGTTTATCCATACATTTAATGCCCTATTTCAAGCAGATAAGCAGATTATCATCAGTTCTGATCGCCCACCATCTCACCTCAAGGGATTTGAGGATCGGTTGATTTCTCGATTTCAATGGGGTTTAGTTACAAATATCGAAGCACCTGATCTGTCCACGCGGGTGGCTATTTTAATGCAAAAAGCAGAAGAGATGGGTGTTTTATTGTCCCACGAAATTGCCAGTTTCTTAGCTGAGCAGATCGATACCAACATACGCGAACTTGAAGGCGCATTAAAACGCCTGGTCGCTTATACCAAATTACAACGCTATCCACTCACGATTGAAACAGCGCGAAAGACCCTGTTAAGCCCGCCTCAAAAGACCAAACCGACTGTTACTATTGAAAGCATTCAAAAAGCAGCAGCCCACTTTTTTGAAATACCTTTAGATAAACTGGTTGGTACAACGCGGAAGCAGGATGTGACAACAGCCCGTCATGTGAGTATGTATTTGAGCAAATCTCTTACAGGTGCTCCTCTCAAGACGATTGGTTTGCAATTTGGAAACCGCGATCACAGTACAGTTATTCACGCATGCCGGAGAGTAGAAGACAAGATATCAGCGGATCCAGAATTTGAACATCTTGTGAGTGAACTACAAGATCATATCGTAAGTTAAGGAGTCAAAGCCCAGTAATGACATAAACAGATAGATCTTAAATATATGCCCCGGACTCTCATAGAGGTCTGGGG